>JAFCEW010000065.1 GCA_017608955.1 Candidatus Aenigmatarchaeota archaeon
ACCATAATGCGGCTGCCCGGAATCGAACCGAGAGCTTCTTGCTGGAAGCAAGATGTGTTATCCGTTACACCACCGCCGCATAAATATTTATTGTTATCACACTTATAAAATTTTCTAAATCTAAGTCGATCCTTACAATTACACCTAATTGGTGTTAATCGACCCCGAATACTTGGAGGGGCAAAAACTTAAAATGAGCCTGTGATTTTTATGTTTTTGAGTTTCTGAGCGCGCCACAAAATTTTAGAAAAAAGAAAAGTTTAAAAATTGGTGTGTAAAGTCAATCTTATGAAAATCAAAACAATAGGTAGGATTGTAGGAATAGTAGAATTAGGAATGTCAGCTATGGCATTTAAAGTTGCTCAAGGATTTATATCTAGAACTGATTATTCTCAAATTAATGAGTTCTTAACAAGAGACGCTCCTTTTTTATATAAAGTGGGGGCTGCAACTTTAGCTTATGGAATTCCAATTTTTAGTGGAGTTTGTGGAGCTTTATTTCTTGCGGAGGGTGGTGTTGACGTAATAAAAGGAACACACCATTATTTTGGTTTGAGATTATGGCAGAAGTTAAGCAGAAATCAAGAAACAAAAGAAAAAATTGAAAATGATCTTGAAAATATGTTGGAAGTTATTGAAAGACCAGTTTTTAATATAGGCGCACGAAGAAATTTCGACTAATTGGTGTTATATTCCCCGAAGGGCAAAAATTTAGTGCAACGTTGGGCAAAGCCGAAAAATCCAAAGTTGGCAAACTCGCGTTATTTTTTGAATTTATTGTAAATTAGAATAATTACACAAGAAATCAAATACCATATTATCAAATTTATGATCAAACCAACGAAACTGTAAGAAGGTGTTGGGTTTGGGCATTCCACACCAGACATTCCAGAATTATAAAATGGAAAAGGAAAACCTATTATTGTGGCATGACACCAAAACATATTACTAAATGTGTGTGGAATGAATGATAAAATTATAATAATTATGAATAAAATTATTTTTCCTTTAGTTGGTTTGATAAATTGAATCATAATAAAAATAAAATAAATTCAAACTATATAAATATAACGATAACTTCGAGCGAGTTTGCCAATTGAAACTAATCAGTGTTAGTTTCTCCGACTGAAACGAGGACGAGATTTTAATGCAATATTCCTAGAGGAAAAATCTCGAGTTTGAGAGCCCGAGCTTTTTATCAATAATTTGTGAAGCAGACAATATTTTAGGGGTGCCCGCTTATTTTCAAAATATTTATAAATATCTTTAGATTTGTAGTAAAAATATGAGATCGGAAAAAGAATGCAGTTTTTGCAAGATTGTAAGAGGAGAATTGCCATGCCATAAAATTTGGGAAGATGAAAAACACTTGGCATTTCTTTCAATTTATCCAAACACGGATGGTTTTACAGTTCTGATTACAAAAGAGCATTACCCAAGTTATGCTTTTGATTTACCCGATGATGCTCTTAAAGATCTTATTATTGCTGCAAAAAAAGTAGCAAAGCTACTAGATAAAAAACTAGAAGATGTTGGAAGAACGGGATTAATTTTTGAAGGTTTTGGAATAAATCATGTTCATGCTAAGCTTTTTCCTATGCATGGAACCGCAAACATGAAGGAATGGAAACCAATAAAGTCTAATGTGAATAAATTTTTTGAAAAGTATGAAGGGTATATATCATCTCATGACTACAAGAGAGCTGACGATAAAAAACTTGCAGAGTTGGTTAAGAAGATAAGATGTTAAGACAGATTTATATTTTTGAATGTGAAGATATAAAAGAAAGGATGTTATTTAATTTTCATAGAAAATTTATAGAATTCATAGAGAATCCTTCTGTTTTGGTTATACAATGGACTAGTGAAGATGAGGGAAAATTAGTAAAATATAAAGATATCATAAAAAACTATTTTAATGAACTTGGAGTTAAAAATATTTTTTTTCTTGCGGAGAATGATAAAAAAGCTTCTAATAAATTTGAAAACTCAAATATCTTATATCTTCCAGGTGGGGATACAAAATGTTTCTTTAAAAAAATTAAAAAGAATTCTTGGGTAATAAAAAAGATCAAAAATTTTAGGGGGCTGGTAATCGGAAATTCTGCTGGGGCAATAGTTCTCTCAAAAAAGGGATATAGTTACGATAAAGGAGTTGGCAAAATTAATGAATATAATGGGTTGAATATACTAAATGCTAAAATATTTGTACACTTTAAACCAGAGTATTTTTCTCTTCTTAAAAAAGGTGATATAATAATTTTAGAAGATAATAACGCAGTAACCTTTATAAAGTAGTTAATCTTTCTAAAATAATGAGAGAAGAAAGACCTAATCAGATCCTCTATGGAAGATTAATTAAGAAAAGGTTATTAGGA
>JAFCEW010000066.1 GCA_017608955.1 Candidatus Aenigmatarchaeota archaeon
CAGATTTTGCAATTATTAAGAGGATAGTTAAAAGGAAGAAGGGATCATTGAGAGAATTGGCTGGCTTCTGAAATTAAACAGGTTGTTAAAAATTGAAATTGTAGTAAAATTGCTAACAGACATTTAATTGCAAATGAAAAAAAGTAACTACGTATCAGAGTCATCAATGCCATCTTTATTTCCTCCAAACTTACCAGAAGTTTTTAAACAAATCTATTACTATCTCTATAGCAATAGTAACATACCAAGAGCAGAAAGGCTTGGAGCCGAAATGGTAAGAATACTTTTCTGTAAAATATATGACGAAATTTATAGTAGAAATAATAAAGAGTTCATAACATATCCACAGGAAAGTGAAAGAAATGTAAGTAATAGAATAAAAATTTTGTTTGATAAAGTTAAAAAAACATATGCAAATGTATTTGATACCAATGAAACAATTTTTCTCGACAATAAATCAGTAAAATATGTAGTTGAAAAATTAAAAAATTATTATCTTACCAAAACGGAAAGAGACGTAGTAAGTGAATCATTTCAAGCTTTTTGGGGACGTGGATTAAGGGGAGAAAAAGGACAATTTTTCACTCCCAGAAATGTCGTAAAGATGTGCGTCGAGATACTTAATCCTAAGCCTGGAGAAAGAGTTATAGACCCTGCATGTGGATCTGGAGGATTTTTGGTTGAAGTCTTATCACATTTAAAAGAAAAAAGTGATTTTTGCAATATCTTCGGAATAGATAAAGAAATCGATTTAGTTAAGATATGTAAAGCTTATATGGCAATTATTGGAGATGGCCATACAAATATATTTTGTGAGGATTCGCTTAACCCAAGTATTTGGTCTGAAGAAATGAAGGAAAAAATAAAGGACGGGAGTTTTGATGTAGTCCTTACAAATCCTCCTTTCGGAGCAAAGATATATATTGAAGATAAAAGCATTCTAAAAAACTTTAAGTTAGGCCATAATTGGGTAAAAAAGGACTCGAAAGTGTGGGCTATTACTAATTTAATCTCCAGACAAGTTCCACAAATTTTATTTATTGAAAGATGCCTACAACTTCTTAAACATGGTGGCAGAATGGCAATAGTTCTACCAGATGGAATATTTGGTAATCCAAGAGATAAATACATATGGCAGTTCATATTAAAAAATGCAAAAATAATGGCTATAGTGAGTCTGCCGCCAGAAACTTTTTTACCCAGTACACACACAAAAACAAGTGTTTTATTTTTGAAAAAAAAGAATAATAATAGCTATAAAATATTCATGGCTATTGCTAATAAAATTGGACATGATAAAAATGGAAAACTATTATTTAAAATGGATAAAAGTGGGAATTACCTTCTTGGTAATGAAGGAGAAAGAATATTGGATGATGATTTGCCTTCTATTATTATTAACAATAAGAAATTTATAAAAAAAGAAAATAATAAAGAGCAAAATCACCTTGGATTTTTTTTAAAATCATCTGAAATAAAAAACAACATCTTCATTCCATCCTATTATAATCCTGAAACTAAACAAATATTGAAAAGCTTAGAAAAAACAGGTAAATATGAGCTTGTATCAATTCAAAAATTAATCGACCAACAATTAATATCAATAAAGAGAGGCAATGAAGTAGGGTCCAAATATTATGGTAAAGGAAATATTCCCTTTGTAAGAACTACTGATATTGTTAATTGGGAGATAAAAATAGACCCTATTAAAAACATTCCTGAAGAAATATATGAAAAATACAAAAACATCCAAGATATACAAGAAAATGATATATTATTTGTATCTGATGGAACGTTTCTTATTGGAAGAACCGCAATAGTTACAAAGCTCGATAAAAAAATAGTAATCCAAAGTCATATAAAAAGGATTAGGTGCCAGAATAAAAATAAATTTCACCCTTATTTACTTTTATATTTATTTAATACTGAAATTATACAAAGACAAATTAGAGAAAAAACCTTCGTCCAAGCCACTATCTCTACTATTGGAGAAAGATTAAATGAGATTATACTGCCTGTCCCTAAAGATAAAATTTTTATTAAAAAAATTATAGATAACATTTCAGAAATAATTGAAATGAAAGTTCAGTCAAAACAAAAAATAGGAAAAGTAATAAATTTTAAAATGGAGAAATAATTATGGCTACAGGAAGAACTGTAGGGGCTGCATTATTATCTATAAAAGATAGAAAAATAATTGAGCTGGCTGAAAGAATAATGAATAAACTTTTACAATCAATAGGGGAACCAGAAAATCAGAAAAATTTTTTTAAAAATTTTGGAAAAATCTCCTACACAAGAG
>JAFCEW010000067.1 GCA_017608955.1 Candidatus Aenigmatarchaeota archaeon
TAATATACAATCTGCTCATGCACCTATATTGTCTTCTTATGAATCAAAGCAAATGTTGAATCGTGGAATTGCAGATCCAAGAGCAGGTGCAGATGCGATTACAGATGCATATTTGGGTTGTATTTTACAAGGATTGCATAAAGCACCAAAACCAATTAAAATCAAAGAAACAGAAGACGATGATATAACTATAGATGATATTTCTGCTTTAGTTGTACCAGCTTCAAGTTTGGGTGGAATTCCTATGTTAGTTTCTGAAAAGAAAAATATACCAATTATAGCTGTAAAAGAAAATGAAACAAAACTAAAAGTAACAAATGACAAAATGAAATTAAAAAATGTTATTATAGTGGATAATTATCTTGAAGCAGCAGGAATTCTAGTTGCAATGAAAGAAGGATTGAGTTTAGATACACTTAGAAGGCCAATTAGAAATATAAAGAGAATAAGATAAAACAAATTAAATTAAAACAAATTAAATCAAAATATTTAAATACTTTTAATATATACTTATATTGAATTCTTACGAGGTGTTAAAATATGAATCAAATGCAAGGTCAACCTATTTTAGTCTTGCCAGAAGGTACACTAAGAACTAAAGGCAAGAGTGCCCAAGAAAATAATATTGCTGCTGCTAAAGCAGTTGCAGATATTCTGAGGACAACATTAGGTCCAAAAGGAATGGACAAAATGTTAGTAGATGGAATGGGAGATATAGTTATTACAAATGATGGTGTCACAATTCTTGACGAAATGGAAATTGAACACCCCTCTGCTAAAATGATGGTAGAAATAGCAAAAACACAAAATGAAGAAGTTGGCGATGGAACAACAACAGCGGTCGTAATAGCAGGTGAATTATTAAGAAAGGCAAGCGAGTTATTAGACCAAAATGTACATCCTACTGTTATTATAAGAGGTTATAATTTAGCTAAAGAAAGAGCATTGGAAATCCTTGATAAAATTTCAACACCAATTAATATGAGCGAAACTGAAAAACTTAAAAAAATTGCAATAACAAGTATGAGCGGAAAATCAGCAGCATCAGGTTATGGTGTTAAATTAGCTGATTTAGTGGTTAATGCAATAAAACAAGTTGCAGAAAAAGACAATGGAAAATATATCATAGATATAGAAAATATCAAAAGAGAAAAGAAACACGGTGGATCTTCAGAAGATACAGAACTTATAAGAGGTCTGGTTATAGACAAAGAAGTTGTTCATCCTGGAATGCCAAAAAGAATAGATAATGCAAAAATAGCACTTTTAGATGCAGCTTTAGAAGTTAAATCAACAGAGACTGATGCAAAAATACAAATCACAAGTCCAGAACAAATGCAATCGTTTTTGGAACAAGAAGAACAAATGCTAAAGAAAATGGTCGAGAAAGTAATTGCTTCAGGTGCTAATGTTTTATTTTCTCAAAAAGGAATTGATGATATCGCACAACATTACTTAGCTAAGAAAGGAATATTATCAGCAAGAAGAATAAAAAAATCTGATATGGAAAAATTATCAAAGGCAACAGGAGCAAAGATAATTACAAACATAGATGACTTGACAAAATCAGATCTTGGATATGCCAAGAAAGTAGAGGAAAGAAAAATCTCTGATGAAAGAATGATATTTATAAGAGACTGTAAAAATCCAAAAGCAGTAACAATTCTTGTAAGAGGTGGAACAGAACATGTCGTTGACGAAGTTGACAGAGCAATAGAAGATGCAATAGGTTCGGTGTCATCTGCAATAGAGCTTGGGAAAATTGTACCTGGTGGAGGAGCACCAGAAATAGAAGTTGCTAAAGAACTAAGAAAATATGCTGAAGGATTTTCAGGAAGAGAACAATTAGCGATAAATGCATTTGCTGACGCATTAGAAGTAGTACCAAGAAGTTTGGCAGAAAACGCTGGTTTAGATCCAATAGATACTTTAGTTACATTAAGGGCAGACCACGAAAAGAAAAAAATTAATAATGGTGTAAACATTTTCAAATCAGGAACTATAGATATGATTTCTCAGGGTGTTATAGAACCATTGAAAATAAAAACACAGGCATTAAAATCAGCAGCAGACGCAGCAGAGATGATACTTAAGATAGATGATATAGTTTCAGCAGCTAAACTCTCAAAACCAGAGTCACAACAATCAGGAATGGGAATGCCACCTGGCTATTAATTTTTTTATTTTCTTTTTCTAAAGTTTTAATAAGGAAAAAAGAAATAATTTATAGATAAGAATAGAATTATTTTTAGGTGAACAAATGGGAAAGAAAGAAGAAATAGAAATAAAAGAAGATGATTATGAATTAATCCCTATGTCTCCAATAAGACGACTTGAAAAAAGACTAGAAAGAATAGAGAATTTATCTATCCCAGAATCAGGGACAGTTTTCAAAGATGTACTCGAGATAGTGAGAATGAACCAATTGATAGTTGATGAACTAGCAAAATCAAATGATGCATTAAGAATAGAAATATCAAAACTACCAGCAAAAATTGATGAATTAGTTATGAATCTCAAAGAACTAATAAATTTTATAAAAGCAGCTGGTCATCAAGAGGAAAGAGAAATATCAAAAGAAGCAATGGCACCACTTTTAGCTAAACTTGACGAATTAGTGAAAACAAATAAAGAAGCATCAGAAAAAAATGATGCCATGCTAGAATTGGAGCGAGATCAACACCATTACAAACAAGACCTATACAAAGACAAGTTAAGAAGCCATTAATTTAAGGAGAGGAGATAAAATGAAAGGTATATCCGCAATTATAGCAACTATATTGTTGTTACTTATAACTATAGCTTTAGCAGGAACAGCATATATGTATGTATCTGGAATGATAGGAGGTAAAATTTCAAAGACAATATCAGTATTAAGTCCACAATGTTCTTCAAACGGTAATATAACAATAATAATTTCAAATGATGGAACTACTGATATAACACCATCAGAAGATCTTACATGGCTAGTAGATACGGGAGCAGGGCGAGAACCAGCAACCTTTACTTGTTCAAAATCATCTATAGCTCCACATCAAAATGCTCTTTGCGCTTCAAATACTTTATATCCTGGTCAAACAGTACAAGTAACAGTTATAAGTCCAAGTAATTCAGCAACACAATCAGTATATTGTGCTTAAGGGGACTTTTAATATGAAAGGACAACAACAAATAGTGTCAGTGGTAATTATAATAGGATTAATCATAGGAGCAACAGCAACAGTTCTTCCTTGGGCAAACACAATGATCCAGAAAAAGAAAGATATGAAAAGTCTTGATGATGTTTATTATTTTTTCCAAAATATGGATGAAACAATAAGAACCATTGCTAAAAATGGTGGAGAAGAATCATTATCATTAGAAACTCCTGGTATATTAACTATATCACCTGATGATAATACAATTACTTTCAACTTTGAAAGTAAGGTATCTAATATAGCAGAAGGAGATTGGATTCCTTTAAATACTCCAAACTTGAATGAAACAGGCACATTAGGATTAGATACTTCATCAGTTATATTTGGAAAGGCAGAAAAACAAGGCAATATAATAAAAATATGGTACAAGTTATGGTATAGAGAATTGAAAGATAGATCAACAGGTCAATTATATAAAATTTCTTTAAATACAACTAATGGAAAGCAAAAATCAACAACAACAGGATATATAAGGATACAAAGAACAGGAACAACGACATCAGAAGATTTAACAATTACAGAAATTAATATTATAATTTAATGAGAAAGGGTCAAAGTTTTATAATTGAATTTATTCTTTTTTTTGGTATTTCTTTTAGTTTATTCGTAACTATAAGTTATTATTTTTATAATCAGAATTTTTTTTTAAATGAAATGATAGGAGAGTCAACAACAGATTTAATAAACAAGCAAATTTCTACAGATATTGTTATGGCAAATAGCTGTAAGAGTTGTGATACAATTCTTATAAGAGATAAAATTCCATCACAAATAGGCGGATATTATTATAAAATAAAGATGGAAGATAACTGTCTTAATACAACTCTATATTCTAGAAAACTTTTTTCTAATCAAGGAGCAATATTTAATTTAGATAAAACCTTTAGTTTAATAGGAGAAACCAAAAGTGAAAATAAAAGAATAGAAATCAAAATTGATAATATAGATAATAAAATTGAGGTAAAATAAATGTCAGGATCATCTGTTTTCAGAACTTTAGTTAAGGGGTATCAAAATCTTTCAAAAAAAGAAAAAGAAGAAACACATACAAAAATTAAGGGGCCTTTAGAAGTTTTTGGATCTGTAAAAATACAACAAGAAAAAACAGAAAAACTAAAAAAAGAAAAATTAGAAGGAATAGAAATTCCAGATTTCAAAACAAAAAGAGTCAGTTCATTAGGAATAAAACATGAAGAAGAAAAACAATATTTTCAAGCAACATATGCTTTAATACCAGCAAAACCAAAAAGAAATGAAAAATTTCTATCTTATGCTAAAATATTTTGGTATCCGCAGAAAGGATTTTATAAATATAATATAGTGCAACCAGAACTTTCTCCAAGGCTAAAAAAATTATTTATTAGATTAAAAGAGTTAATAGAAGAAAAATTGGACATAGATTTAACAAGGCTGAAAAAAGGAGAGGCAAAGGAATATTTAAGAAAACAAATATTTGAATTATTAGATTATTTTGGAATAAAATTAACTGAGAATGAAAAAGAAATTTTAGACTATTATATAAATAGAGACTTTTTAGGATTAGGTGTAATAGAACCTTTAATGCATGATTCTCAAATTGAAGAAATAAGTTGTGATGGTGTTAATATCCCAATTTATGTTTTCCATAGAAATCCTAAACTAGGTTCAATTCAAACAAACATTTCTTTTAAGAATCCAGAAGAATTAGATGATTATTTTTCAAACAAACATTTCTTTTAAGAATCCAGAAGAATTAGATGATTATTTGGTTCGTCTAGCTCAAATATGTGGCCAATCAATATCAGTAACAGACCCTTTATTAGGAGGAACTTTACCAGATGGATCCAGAATACAAGGAACTTTGGCAACAGATATAGCAAGAAAAGGATCTAATTTCACAATTAGAAAATTCTCAGCAGAACCATTTACACCAGCTCATCTTTTAAATTTCAATACAGTAGATGTTAAAACATTAGCTTTCTTATGGATGGCAATAGATTATGGTTGTAGTGCT
>JAFCEW010000068.1 GCA_017608955.1 Candidatus Aenigmatarchaeota archaeon
TCATCTAAGAGTGCCTTTGCTTTTTCTGGGTCGTAAAGAAATTCATAGGAATCGTATAACTCCTGTGAGAATCCAAACAGTCCTGGCGGCAAGGGTCCATGTGCTGGCTGGTACCTACCCTTGAATATCGTCTGTAATACACCTGCTCTATCTAGAGCACAGGTTACTGCTTGTCTCATCTTTACGTTGTTGAAAGGCCATGCATCGCAGTTCAATATGAGCCAGAATGTTGCTAACTCTGCCTTGGTCAGTAACTGATCTTTATATTTTTCATTGAACTCTTCCCAGTATGCACCTGGGATACCAGTGAGTTCGATCTGTCCTGCTTTCCATGCCTGGACTATCGTGTCGTCCTCTTCTACAAATCTTACATTCCAGTAATCAAGGTATGGTCTTCCCTCATGATAATCTTTGTTTGCTTCTAAATCTTACATTCCAGTAATCAAGGTATGGTCTTCCCTCATGATAATCTTTGTTTGCTTCTAAACGGTAGTGGTCTCCTGGAACGTACTCGGCAAGTCCCTTAGTATACTCACAGAATTTCCAAGGTCCAGTACCTATTGGATTCTTGTACCATCCATACTCTGCACTCGTAGCTGTGACAGTCTCATTCTTCGATACATAATCTGCTGGTAATACCAAGAAGCAACTGTAAGTCATCAGCGAAAGGAACGGGGCGAAAGGTTCCAGTAATGTTATCTTTACTGTATAGTCATTCACTGCTTCAACGGTATCAATAAAGTTTGTAGCAAAGGATCTTCTTGGAGATGCATAATCTGGGTTTATCAATCTATTGTAAGAAAACACAAAGTCGTGTGCTGTACACTTATCGCCGTTGTGGAAGTACACATCGTCTCTTAAATAGAAAGTGTATACTTTACCATCAGCAGAGACTTCCCATGCTTTAGCCAAGTCTGGCATTACCTTTGTGGTGTATGGAACAATCTGTACTAATCCGTCGTATATCTTGTTACACAGCGCGCTCGAAGCTGTATCCGTAACCTGGATTGGATCTACCGTAGAAAGTTCGGCACCCATTCCTCTGAACGTTCCTCCAGTTCTACCTTCAAAATCAATTGTATTGTCATCTCTTCCAAGATACTTGTCATCCACGTACAGTACACCATCTCCATCAAAGTCCACATTTTCAAAGTATGTTCTCCATGTAGAACTTAACTCTGATGGCAACTTTCTAAAATGTTCTTTTTCTTCTGGTGGTGCTGTCGTTGTTGGTGCAGCTGTTGTTGGTGCAGCTGTTGTTGGTGCAGCTGTTGTTGGTGCTGGAGTTTCCTTTTCTTCTCCAATACAGCCACTTAAAACAGTCAAAAACATTGTGGTTATTACCAACGTAGCCAACGCCTTATTCACATTTTTTTTATTCATTTTTTAACCTCCTTAATTTTTAACGCTACACAATATAGTAGCATAGAAATATTCTATGATCTCAACCTTTATAAAATTTTCGGTTCATGTGTTTTGAAACCATTTGATGAGGTCTGTTATAAAAAGCTTATCGACCGAAAAATCAAAGATCTAATTTAATAAAAAAATGAAGAAAACAGGAGATTTGCTAAAACAAGAGGGGAATGAAAATTTCTATCTTCAAGACTCTATTTGCTGAGGAGTGACCTCTCTGAACATAACGAAACCATCGAAAATCTCTCCTGCTGACCTTTAAAGTCGGTTAGAAGGCTGCCGTCACCTAATCTAGCTGATGTATTTGCTTCCAGCCGAAGATCAACGTATACAATATTGTAATCATGTGCACCGTCAAGAATATCGCCTAAGGTGGTACCATCAGCAAACTGTATTCGATCGGGATCTGCATAGACTGATACTGACTTGTTACGACCAATCAACTTATTTCCCCCGATACCTTTTATGTATATCGTATAAATAGTTACGCCCGATTCTGCCAGCCGTTGAACCCAAGGCTGCTCATCTGAAAGAATACTTTGTGTTAATGGATTGATGCTTGTAGCTTGGTGTTTTTGTGCATGCCATGCTCCATAATAAGTCAAGATAGATGCACCATCCAATTCTTTCAAAATGTAATGGATGTTTTGTGCAATTGCTTCCTCACGAACTTGTATAATCAATTGATCATCAATTCGTTGAATTGCAAAGTAATGATGGATCGAAGCTCTCACCGTTTCTAGTTCATTGAGTATTGAATCATCATCTGTTGCCTCTGTGAGTTGATCTACCTGTGTCAGCATTTTTTCTTCCTCCTTTTCCTTGAACTCGTTCAGAGATAGGATTTCAATATGTTCAGCTGACAAGCCGATCCTTTCTTCCAATGCCTGCAAATGCTCGTGAATCGATGAAAGCGACCAATCGATATCAACCATATGCACACGTATCTTTCCATTATCAGGAAGTATTTCGTTGAGTGTTTTTATGCCTTTCAAGAGTGTCCCATGCACTTCATCACTGAGTCCAAGGACGTATTCATTGAATTTCTTTTCGTAAAATTGAGACGATTCGAAAACAACATCCCGAAGCCCGATAGTTTTATGCAGTCCTACTCCGATCACATAAACATCATACCCCTATGCAGGAAGCGAGAGGGCGTTGGCATCGTTAGTGACATAAACGCCCAGACGTATCTCTATAACGTCTTTTGGAGAGGTACTTATG
>JAFCEW010000069.1 GCA_017608955.1 Candidatus Aenigmatarchaeota archaeon
TATAATGAAGAGAAAAACATAATAAACACATTAAAGAATTTTTCTTCTGTATTTCCAGACTCAGAATTAATAGTTGCTTGTAATGGATGTACAGATAATACTCCAATTTTAGCTTCTAGTATACCAAATGTAAAAGTAATAGAATTCCCTGAAAAAAACAAGGGTTATGCAGTAATAGAAGCATTAAAAAGAGCAAAAGGAGATATAATTGGTTTTGTTGATGCAGATGGATCATTTTTAGCAGAAGATATTAAAGTTCTGATAGATCAATTGAAAAATATAGATGTTGCAATAGCATCAAAATGGAAAGATCAGAATTTTTCAGATGTTAGATCTGGATTTATGAGAAAAATTAGTAGTAGAGGATGGAATTTTTTATCATCAAAATTATTCGGATTGGATTTTAAAGATACTCAAGCAGGCGCCAAGTTTTTCAAAAAGAATGTATTTGATTCAATAGATAAAAATTTTGTTTCTTCAGGATTTGGTTTTGATATTGAATTATTATATAAAATTCATAAAAAAGGATTTGATATAAAAGAAATATTTGTTCCTATAACAAAAAAATCAGATACAAGTTTTAATATATTAAAAGAATCTCCAAAAATGTTTTTTTCTCTTCTTAAGCTTAGATTTAAAACTCTTTTTGAAAAAGAAAAATAAAACATAAACCCATGCTATAGCACTTAAGGAATATGATATTTTATCAATTGTGGTTAATCCATAATATAATCTTACATTTTCTTGTTGCGGATAAATTATCATAAATGATGGAGCAGCTAGATATATTTTATCAGCACCTTCAACTTTCCAATTAGGAAAGTATGAAACTTTTACATATAATGGCTGATCAATACAATCAGTATGAATTAAAATTTCTTCATTGCTAACTTGTTCAGATACATTACAATCAGGATAAACAGGATATCTACTTAATTTGCTAATATCATCATCCTTTACTATAAATATAAACCTGTCTTTATCTTTTTTATCTAGTTTTTTCAAGAAAATAACTGGAATATCATTTTTATCAGCATTTTTAAACCATTCTAAAGAAACATTCTTCCAATTATCAGTTACATATACAAAAGGCTCATTTTTGAGCGGTTCTACATAATGTCCAGTATTATTTACTTTATATATCTCAATATTATCAAATCTTTTTAGGAATGTATATTCAGGATTATTTTTTACAGCATCTTTCAGTTTATCAGATGTAGCAACCAAATAATTTATATTGAATAGTTTTAGATGAATTGTTCCGTTCTCTACATCAAAATAAGAGCATCTCATACTTGGTATAGGACAAGTTGGTGTTTTTGACATTTCTGATTGGATCCAAAATACATATGGAGAAGATACAGCACCTTCTATATATAATCCTTCTAGAGTTGATTTTCCAGTAAATAATGGAAATGACTCAAATGCTCTTGGTGTCCCAAATTTTCCATGATCATTAGAATATTCATGCATAATTCTACCTTCTGGTAAAGATTTTAGATATAATGATATATCATTTAATTGGTTCCAGTCTGATTTTCCTTCAAATCCTTCATAATTCCATTTAATCCAATAATCTATATATGTCACATTATATTGGACCCAATATATAACTAAAGGAGTTAGAATAAGAGGTAATATCCATAAAAACTTATTTAGTTTTTTAAATCTAAAGATTTCAACCAAGCCATATGCTGCTATAAAAACTACAAATAATTGCATAAATGGAATAAATCTAATATCAACTAATCCAATAGCATTTATAGTTAGATACAATATAAGCGAAAATGTAATAGAATATAATAAAAATAAAATTCTCTCATCTTTTTTATAAATTCCTATTATACTTCCAATTATGGCCAATATAAGTATAGGATAGAATATTTCTGGGAAAAATGATTTGAAATAATCATCTATGTTCCATATATAATCACAAGGAGTCGAATATTCTATTTTTGCTAGAAAAGGCAAAACCCAAAATGCTGACAATAAAATAGCCAATAAATATACTTTAAACAGATATTTTAAGTTTTTAATTACT
The DNA here is from genome assembly GCA_017608955.1 of Candidatus Aenigmatarchaeota archaeon. GTDB lineage: Archaea > Aenigmatarchaeota > Aenigmatarchaeia > CG10238-14 > CG10238-14 > JAFCEW01. The sequence goes on from JAFCEW010000069.1 coordinate 2,042, forward strand.
TTTTTTTTCTTAAATATCAGAAATGACGAGCAAACAACAGCAAATATCATTGTATATATATGAGTCAGGACTGTTAGAGAAGCCAAAACACCATTTTCTATAATATATTTCTTTTCAATTATTCCTTTGTAAACAAGACCAAAGAAAAGTATCATAAATCCCATGCTTAGACTGTATGAGAACTCTCCTGCCATTG
>JAFCEW010000070.1 GCA_017608955.1 Candidatus Aenigmatarchaeota archaeon
TATCGGAACTTTATTTTCGTGATCAAGCTCCTTAATTTTTTTTACAACTTTTTCTAGATTTGAAGTTTTTTTATCAGACAGCCAATATATTTCTATTGTTTTTGTTAAATCATTCCATTTATACACCCATGCATAAGCAAGACATGAATGTATAAAAAATCTTATCAAAAAAAGAAAACTAACATATAAAATAATCATCCGCCAAATAGATAAGACATTTTTCTGTAATAAATCTATATAAAGTGCTAGAATCCCAATAAATATTGTTAACCCCCAATTCGTAAATCTATCTCTTCGATCAAGGTCTAGTTGTTTTTCTGCAATTACTTTTTGATAATAATTTTCTAGCCATCCATCGTCCATAAGAGAACACATATGTTTTCAAAATTTAAATTTTATTGCATAACTCAAATAAGAATCATTATCAGATCAATCTGAATTTGCACCAGAGGGATTCATTTAGTTGTGAAAAGTAAGTTTGTGTTTAACTCAAAATCAATACTCGCTGTTTATGAATTATCATTTATAAACACAAGTAATTATTTTTCTATATTTCTCATGTTAGAAGATGAACATATTTTATAGTTTATAAAAAAATATACCCAAATTATGCCATATAATTTTATCATTAAAATATATTCAATTTTTACCAGGACAATCAGCACTCTGACAATAGATAAATATAAATTTTATTTTCTTAATAATAATATCTATTTAGGATGACAGGAGCTAAGAAATGGACTTCCTTTGCCTAAAAAAAATTTCCTGGTGTACAAGGTGTAATGTGCCCATTGTTGGCAAATTTAGTAAATGCCCGTTATGTGGTTCCGAACTTATTCCCCTTTTTGTTGGAAATGGAGAGATAAGACCCGTTTTTGAATTAGAAAAAAACTGGTATCGTCAACTTATAATCACTTTGGGAAAAGATCCTGAAATTTATCTTCCAGAAAAGTTGATTTTTTATTATCAAGGCTCAATATTAGTCGATGGCCATAAGGTTTTTAGAGTGATTTATGATGAAAAAGAGAGAAAATGGAGGGTAAAGTTTTTTAAAAAATTTAAAAATAACTTTTCTGAATTATCTGGAAGTAATAAAGAGCTAGTAATCGAAGCTAATTTAAAAACCTTGGAAGCCGCCGAATCAGAGAGTCTTAATTTCATTAAAGATACATTTAGAAAATATGAAAAATTTCCTAAGGCGGTCTCTTTTAGTGGGGGGAAAGATAGTGTTGTTGTTCTTTACCAGGCTACACAAATTAAACCTGATATTGATGTTTTATATATGAATACCACCATCGATTATCCGGAAACTGAAAGTTATATTAAGAAAATTCAAAATGATTGGAATTTGAATCTAATAGAGGTAAAACCGATAAGAGATTTTTTTGATTTCTATAAAGATTTAGGACCACCAAGTCAGTTTATGAAATGGTGTTGTAAAACATTAAAATTTGGGCCTCTTAGCAGACTAATTGAAGACAGATATGAAACAGATGTTCTAGTAGCCACTGGAATTAGGAAAAATGAGTCATATTCGAGAAGAAATTTTCAGAGAGTACAGAGAAATGATAAAGTACCAAAGCAGGTGCTAATGTTTCCAATCCTAAATTGGAATAGTCTACTTGTATGGCTTTATATATACTGGAAAAAAATACCTATAAATGAAGCTTATCTTCAAGGAAGATCAAGAATAGGATGCTGGCCTTGTCCTGAGAGAAGGCCAAAAGAATTTAAAATATTAGAAAGAACACATCCAAAACTATGGGATAAGTATAAGAGTGCTTTATTTAATTATGCAAAATTAAATGGAATATTTGACATCGATAATTGGATAAATTCAGGCAATTGGAGGCTAAGAACAACAAGTTATAATAAAAAATATATAAAAGCATCTAGCCTATGTTCTCAATATGAGCAGATTTTATATAAAATAAGTGATGTGAAAAAAATAGACGAAATTATTGAGTTTCTTAAGGTCTTTGGTGATATAAAAAATATTGGCACTTTAAAAAAAATTCACAATAATTTTATAGAAATATCTATAATTAAGAACAACATTCGAGTGGGTTTTATTCATTCATCAAATATCTATAAAAAATTATTTGAATTTCAATTAGAGCGAGCATTGAATTGTATTGGTTGTGGTGCTTGTGTAAGTCATTGCAAGATTGGAGCTTTAAAAATTTTAGAAGGAAAATTGCGGATCACTAGTGATT
>JAFCEW010000008.1 GCA_017608955.1 Candidatus Aenigmatarchaeota archaeon
CCAAAATGTTTGTTGTAAGGAGTTTTGATGTAAACAAACCTGGATCTCCTCCTGAAAAAATGATAGGAGGGGTTTTAGGAGGTTCCTTAACACAAGGAATATTAAAAAAAGGACAAGAAATAGAAATAAGACCAGGAATAAAAATAGGAAATAATTGGAATCCTGTAAAAACAAAAATAGTGTCACTTGAGAAAGCACATTATGAGCTAGATGAAGTAGCTCCGGGTGGTTTAGTTGGTATTTCAACAAAATTAGATCCATCATTTACAAAAGCAGATGGACTAGTTGGAAATGTCGTTGGTCTTCCTAATAAACTACCTGAAACAAGATTTAAAATAACTCTTAATGTGAAACTTCTAGAAAGAGTTGTTGGAACAAAAGAAATGATAGAAGTAAAAAATTTTCAATTAAATGAAACATTAATGTTAAGCGTTGGAACGAGCCGGTCTATTGGTATTATAAATGACATAAAAGGAAATAAAATAAAGATGGATTTAAAAATTCCTGTATGTGCTGATATAGAAGATAGAGTTGTTCTTTTTAGGCAAATATTTGGTAGATGGAGATTAATTGGCTATGGAATTTTAGTTGAGTAAGATGAAAAAAATAATTTTAGATACAAATTTTCTTACAATTCCATATCAATTTAAAGTAGATATTTTCGAAGAATTTAACAGACTTATAGATGAAAAATATGAATTAGTTACTTTAGATTGTATTATAGAAGAATTAAAAAAACTCTCTAAAGGAAAGAGTAAAGATGCTATTGCAGCAAGAATAGGACTAGAACTTATAAAATCAAAGAATATTAAAATTATAAAAGCAGAAGCAGAAAATAGTGATACAGCTTTATTAAAAATATCTGATGAGAATACAATTATAGCTACAAATGATAAATTATTAATACAAAAATTAAAAAAAGATAAAAGAAAAGTTTTAAGATTAAAGCAAAAAAAATATTTAGTGATGATATGAGTAAAATATTTGTTTTCGGTCATAAAAACCCTGATACAGATACGATATGTTCTGCAATAGCATATGCAAAACTTAAAAGACTTAAAAATTTTGATGCACAGGCTGTTAGATTAGGAGAAATAAATCCAGAAACAGAATTTGCATTAAAAAAATTTGGTGTTGAGATACCAGAAGAAATGCATATTTTTGAAGGTAAAGATGTTATTCTAGTTGACCATACAGAAATTAAACAATCTGCTGATGACATATTAAAAGCAAATATAATAGAAATAATAGATCATCATAATTTAGGCGATATTTATACAAGACATCCAGTTTTTGTTAGAATAGAGCCAATTGGCTCAACTTCGACCATAATTTTCAAAATGTTTAGAGAATCAAATTTAGATATAGATAATAAAACAGCAGGCTTACTCTTATCTGGAATATTATCAGATACGGTTATTTTAAGATCAGTCACATGTACAGATGAGGATAGAAAAATAGCGAAAAAGCTTGCAGATCAATTAAATCTTGATCTGGAAAAATATGGTTTTGAATTAAAAAAAGCAAAATCAGATATTTTATCAAAAACAGACAGAGAATTAATTAAATCTGATCTAAAAATTTTTAATAGAATAAACATGGGCATAGGACAAGTAGAGATTGTAGAGGATATAGACGAAAAGAGAAAGAAAACATTACTAGAAGAGATGAAAAAAATAAGAAAAGAAATTGGATGTGACACTCTTTTATTGATGCTAACAAATATTATTAAGCAAGATACAGAACTTTTAGTTGTAGGAAAGACGGATTTGGTGGAAAAAGCTTTTAAAACTAAAGTTGAAAATAATAGAGTATATCTTAAAGGTGTTATGTCAAGGAAAAAACAGGTTAAACCTGCTATAGAGGATGCTGCTTTGTTATGAGGTGTTATATAGATGTATAAAATATTAACTATGAAGACTAAAATAAAAGTTCCACCAACAAAATTTGGCTTATCATTTGAAAAGGCAATAAAAGAAAGCATAGCTAATCGATATGAAGGTCTGATAAGTAGAAAATTGGGTGTTGGTCTAGTTGTTACTAAAATACATGAAATAGGAGAGGGTAAGATTCTTCCAGAAGATGCATCTATTCATTATCCTGTTAAATTTGATTTATTGACTTATTTTCCAGAACAACATGAAATTGTTTTAGGTGATGTAATAGATAATACAGAATTTGGATCATTTGTGAGATTCGGACCAATGGATGGTCTAGTTCATGTTTCTCAATTATTAAATGATTATATCTCTTTTGATGAAAAAAATAGTATTTTTCTTGGAAAAGAAACTAAGAAGACTTTAAAGCAAGGAGATCCTGTCAGAGCTAGGATTATATCTATAAGTATGGTAGAAGGAAAAGAAAATAAGGTTGGACTTACAATGAGACAGCCAGGATTAGGTGCAATAGCTTGGATAGAACAAGAAAAAAGAAAAGCAAAAAAATCTGTTAAAAAGGAGGCCAAAAAATGACGAAAAGACAATATGTTTGTAGGGAATGTAAAATGTTTACAACCGAAAAAAGATGCCCAAATTGTGGCTCAACAAATCTATCTGCAAGCTGGAAAGGTTTGGTCATAATTAATAAAGTTGAAGATTCAGAAATAGCAAAAGAACTTGGTATAGATACACCTGGAAAATATGCATTGTTCGTGGATTAAAATGAAAATAATTGAAAAACAAAAAAATGAAAATAAACTCTTGAAAAGAACAGATTTATTCCTAATTATAGGTCACGAAGGAAAACCTACCCCTACACAGGATGAAGTAATAAAAGCAATAGCCGAGAAATATAAAGCACCAGAAAATAAGATAGAAATAATTTATATATTTTCTGAGAAAGGAAAAGCACAATCTAAAGTAAAGGCAAAAATTTGGAAAGAGAAGATAATTGAAAGAAAGGAAAAAGAAAAGAAACAAGAAAAACCTGTAGAAGCTCCTAAAGATGAAGCACCAAAAGAAGAAAAACCAGTAGAAGAGCCTAAAAAAGAAGAAAAAGTTGAAGAAAAACCAAAAGAAGAACCGAAAAAAAGTGAAAAAAATGAAACACAAGCCGACAAAAAAGAGTGATTATGTAAAAGTTGAAGAAAATAAGATTAAAAGAAATAGAAAGACTTGTCCTAGATGTGGTGATGGAATATATATGTCAGAACATAAAACAAAAGATGGCAAAACTAGATATTACTGTGGTAGATGTCATTATACTGAATGGAGTTAAAATAAAATAATTCCAGTTTCTACTATTCCACCTATTACAAGTAGGACAAATGCAACCAATAAAAGTAATGCACAGTCCTTTGCAACATGCCAAAATTTAAATGATTTCTTTCTTAAGAATGCTGCCGAAATTAATCCGCCAGCTATTGCCCCTATTAAATATGCAGTAATTTCAAAAAATCCATGTGGTAAAAACATTAGAACAGCTGCAGGTATTGCTGTAACACCACCAGCCGATTTAGCAACTAATCCTATTGCTGCTGAAAGAACAGATGCATTCCAACTTAATATAAAAATTGCACCTGATCCAAATAAAAATGAAAATAAAAATGCTAATATTAAAACACTTAAGTTATTTACGAATATATCTAGAAATTGATTTTCAAATGTAAAATGACCTCTTATAAGATTTATTTCTTTTAGCTGTTCATCAAAAACTCCCTGAGCTAATTGTTGAGGTAATAATACAAATATCAAAGACATTGCTAAAATCATGCCTGAAAACAATGACATATAAGCAACAATTATATCACCATATCTTTGGAAAAAACTATAACTTTCCATCATTTTTTCATCTTCAGCCTCTTCATGATGCAACATTCTATTCATCAAAGGAATCATTGCCATTGTTATAATTATAATACTAAAAAGCCCAGTAGATTCAGGAAATACAGAATTTGCTATAAAGATAGCAATTGTTGATACTACAGCTCCTAATAAAAATATTTTTAGTGGGTCTCTTTTTGCGGTTTTCTCATCAATCATTTGTTCTAAAACCATGCAATCACTAATAAAATATATTATTAGATATATTTTAGTTTAAAATCATTTAAATAATGTATATTGCTGAGGTGGCAGAATCTGGTAATGCGCTTGGCTCGAGACCAAGTGTCCTTTTGGACATGCAGGTTCAAATCCTGCCCTCAGCGCTTAAACAATATAAAAAATTATGCGGTCATGGTCCAGCTTGGTTAAGACTTGAGCTTCCCAAATTTGGAAATAGCTCAAAACTCGGGTTCAAATCCCGATGGCCGCATTATTAACACTTAAAAATATTAAACTATTTTATTTTTTTATGTCATCTGATGAATATTCTAGCCAATACAATATATTAAAAAAAATATTAAATGGAAATATAGAACTTTATCTTTATAATGGAAATGAGTTAGAGAATGTTGTAAAAGAAGGAAAAAGACGGTCTAATGTTTTTCTATCTATAATTGAATTTATTATATATCAAAATAAAAGAGGAAAAGCCCCTTCTATAACTGATATTGTTGATGGTACTCAAATCTCATCTAGTACTTTATGGCCATATATCAAATATCTCAAAGAAAAAGAAGTTCTTATTTCTCCTACTCCTTTAGAGTTTGCCAGTTTAACAAAAAAAATCAAAGGAACTAAATATTATTTTAATAATTGTCCAAAAAATGTTAAAGATTTTTTAGAAAAACTTAAAGGAAAACATGGAACATCATATAAAAAAAGATTTAAAACTAAATATCTTAAAAATTTCCGCCTTGGAGCATTTTATCTCGCACTTATTTATGATGAAAATGGACCCGTTTATGGGAACTGTTTTCCTGAATCAAAATTAAATTTCAAAAAAAAGAAAATATAGATATTATTCTTCTCTTGTTTTCAAAATTTCTTTAATTTTTCTATCTTCCTCTTCTAATTGTTTTTTCAAATCCCCGCCAATATAAGAAATGATAAGTGTAAATCTCTTCAATATTTGAGTATACATTTTTATAAGAGCAGAAGTGGTTGTTTCTATATTCTCTTGTATTTCTTTTACAATTCCTTTTGTTTCTTCAGATGTTTGATCAATTCTATTATTTAGTTCGTTATCTAATTTGTTGACACTATCTTGTATATCATTAATCTTTGTATTCAAAAGTACAATAGCTTCTGAGATATATTTTAAATATTTTTTTGTTTCTTCATTGTTTTTTCTATTTTCTATTCTCATTCTTGCTATTTCAGTTGCTATTTGCTTTAGCTCATTTTTTAATGATTGTATTAATTCTAGTTCTTCTTTAGAGGGACCAAACAAAACATACACCTAATAGAATATTTCGATTTTTTGTTTTAATAAGATTTTTATATTCTTTTAGAAACATAATAAATAAATCTAAAAATTCATTTTGCAAACCTTTATAAATCTATAATTTAACAAATAGTAGTAAAATTGTGGGGTGTAGCGAATGGTCAAGCGCACCGGACCAACAAATCCGTTATTAAAAGAATTAATTGAAAATTTGAGAAAAAAATCATTTGAAATTAAAAGTAATTTTCTTAAAGATATAGCTGAAAAATTAAACAAACCTCGAAGACAAAGAGTTGAGGTTAATTTAGCTCATATTGATAGAAATACAAAAAAGGGAGATACAGTTATAGTTCCTGGCGTTGTTCTAGGATATGGTTCCTTATCAAAATCGATTACTATATCAGCATGGAAATTTTCAAAACCAGCTAAAGAAAAAATTAAAGAATCTAATTCAAAAGCTATTAGTATTGAAGAATTAGTTAAAATAAACCCTAAAGGTAAAAAAGTAAGAATATTGTGTTGAATATGAAAATCTATGATGTAAAGGATAAAATATTAGGAAGAATGTCAACAAAAATAGCTAAGGATTTACTTAGAGGAGAAACTGTTATAGTTATAAATGCAGAGAGAGCTGTTTTGGCTGGTGATCCGACATTTACTTTTAAACATTATTTACAAAGAATTCAAAGAGGTGATCCTACAAGAGGTCCATATTTTCCTAAAACACCTCAAGGGATAGTTAGAAGAGCTATAAGAGGAATGCTTCCTTATAAAAAAGAGAGAGGAAAAACTGCTTTTAAAAGATTAAAAGTTTTTGTTGGCATACCAGATGAATATAAAGACAAAGAATATATTCAAGTTAAGGAAGATGTAAATAAATTAAGATGTAAACATATTACTATTGGAGAATTATCAATAAAATTAGGTGCTAAGAAAAGATGGTAAAAACAAAAAATCAACAGAGCAAACAGAAAAAAGAAAAAATAGTTTTAGCCACCGGAAAAAGAAAAACAGCAGTAGCAAGAGCAAGAATAAAAGAAGGGACAGGAAGAATAATCATAAATGATATGTCAATAGAATTATGGCAACCAGAATATGCCAAATTAAAAATAAGAGAACCATTGCTTTTAGCAGAAGATAGAATTAAAAATCTTGATATTAAAGTTAATGTAAAAGGAGGGGGAATTTCTAGTCAAGCAGAAGCAATAAGACAAGCAATTGCAAAAGGAATAGTTGAATTTTTAAAAGATGAAAAACTAAAAAATATGTACTTAGATTATGACAGAAGCTTATTAGTTTTTGACAGTAGAAGAACAGAACCACATAAACCTTCGAGAAGTAAAAAAGGACCAAGAAGACATAAACAAAGAAGTAAAAGGTGAAATTATGATTATACCAGTTAGATGTTTTACTTGCGGAAAAGTTTTAGGTCATTTATGGGAAGAATTTAATAAAAGAGTTAAAGCAGGCGAAGATCCTGGAAAAGTATTAACTGATTTAGGTATAGAAAGATACTGTTGCAGAGCACTTTTTATAGGTCATGTTGATTTAATTAAAAAAATTAATCAGTTCAAACCTTAGTGGTATTTATGAAATGGCCAGAGGATAGATTAACAAGATTTGAAGTTGCAAGAATTATAAGCGCAAGAGCTTTACAGATATCAGTAGGCGCACCAATTCTTATTAAAACAAACGAGAGAGATCCCTCAAAAATAGCTGAGCAAGAATTCAAACAAATGAAAATACCAATGACAATTAAAAGAAAATTACCCAATGGCCAAAAAATTATAGTTGATATAAAAAAAGCCACTAAAAAATGGCTTGAAGAAAATAATTAAATTGATGGATTTAACCAATCTTCTGATGGTACAAGAATATCCAATTCTTTTTCAAGTTCTTTTAATTTTTTTTCTCTAATTCTTGTATTTTTTATTTTATCGATTTTATGTAACTCTTTTATTTTTTCATTTATAGTTACAAATCTCATTTCTTTCAATATAGGAAAAAGATATCTGTCAATATCTCTTTTATTCCATATTTTTCTACCCTTTTTTATTCCATATTTTTCTATTATATTTAATGCTTTTAGGGTTGTGAAAAATATATTTTTGAGAGAAAATAAACCAAAATAATCTGTATATTCAGTTTCCTTTCCCAACCACATCAAAGCTGCAATACTGTAAGGACTTACAATTTCTACATAAGGTTTTCTACTTTTTTCGCATAATTCATTATATTCTTGTAATGATATATCATCCCATTCCTTTAGATTGTTATATGGCATTACACACATAGTTCCTTTAAACATTTGCTCTGGTGTTGTAGCTGTTAAATCTAAATTCTTTAGAGATCTTAATTTTTCTATGTTATTTGCATTTTTTGGTTTTAATTGTCTTAATCTTACAAAATACTCATTTAAACGTCTAAATTTACTTCTTGATTTAAATACTAATGTACACTCCATTGCTTTGTCCTCTTTTCCATAAGAAGATTTCAAATCTTCTTTAGACTCTGGCGGTATAATACCAGACAAATAAAAATTCTTTTTCTTGAAAGAATCTATAATTTTTTTAAGTTTTTTAAAGTCAGACAGATATGTTTCTGGTAAATCTTTTCTGTATAAAATAAGTATTGCTTCTATAAAATTTGATGCTGAAAAAAGATTAAAATATCCACGATCAGTTTCATAATATACACTATGTTCTAAAAGTTCTCTATCAACTGGCATTTTCTCATTTAATAAACTCAAAAGAAAAATATAAATTCCTTTCTATCGACTAATTTTTACTTTTTTAACTTTTTCATATAATTTTTTTGCTTTTTTGTTTTTATTGAAATGTTTCCTAATTGGCTCAAGAATTTGATTTAAAGAATTAGCTACAGATTCTTTAAGATCTAATGGATGTAATTTTCCTTGTCTAAATTCTTTTTCTAATGACTCATAATCATAAAATGTTATATCTCCACCAAATTTTGGTTTTCTGTTTATTTCTAATTCCCTTTTCTTTCTAAATATAATGTATTTACAAATTTCCAGAATAGGATTATTTTCAGTATCTTTTGGCTTGCAGAATGCTCTTTTTATTTTATTTTCCACTTCTTTTTTAGAATCATGAATAGATATACAACTCATTGGTATACTTTTGCTCATTTTAAAGCTAATTTGTTTATCTAATTTTTTATTTTCTTCGAATCCACCCATTTTCATTGGTCCTTGCAATCCCATTAATAGATGATGCGAAACAACTACAGGTTTCCACAATCCTATTTTAGGTCCAATCTCTCTTGCTAAAATATTTACTTTTCTCTGATCCATTCCTAATTGGGTTATATCGGCTTTTAGTCTAAATATGTCTGTACATTGCATAATAGGATAAAACAATTGAGCCACTTCACTTAATTCTGACTCTTTTCTTCCCATAATAGTTAGACATCTTATAGCCCGTTTTAAGGTAGTTTTTTTACCTAACATAATAAATGTTTTCCAATAATCAGGATCTTTAACTAAATCAGAACACCACACAATTTCAGTTTTGCTTGTATCAACTCCACATGCTTTCCATCCCTCTATAAAATATTTTCCGGTTTCTCGTATAAGATCTAAATCACCACCCATTTTATTATTTATATATCCAAACCAATCAGCGACATATAACTTAAATCTACATCCAGCATGTATCATATCTTGAAGTTTTATTGCTCTCAGCAACCCAGATCCTAGATGCAAAAGACCAGAGGGCTCAAATCCATCATAAGCAATTGGTTTAGATTTAGTTTCTAATAGTTCTCTTAATTCTTTTAATGTTACAATTTCTTCAGTGGGTGGTTGTGAAATTAATTTAATTCTTTTTTCAATATCCATAACAAGTATTTGTATATCTATACATTTATTTTTTGATTAACCATTTTCCATTTTTTATAAGAGTGTTTCTACCAACTTGTAAAGTTGGTTTAAGTATTATTCCATCAACATGAAAAGGAATATTAACTCTCCCGCCTGCAAATTTGTTATTTCCCAATGCTATATGAACTGTTCCATATACTTTTTCATCCTCTAATACATTTCCGATTACTTTTGCTTTAGGATTAGTTCCTATGCCTAATTCAGCTATATTTCTTGCTTTTTTGCCAAGTTTATTTATTTCTTTTTCTAGTTTTTCAGATCCATGTATTTCTACAGCATATCCATCTTCAATTGTTATTTTTATATTATCTCCATACTCACCATACTTATCTATAATTAAAATTCCGTTTGCTTTCCCTTCATTTGGTGCTGTAAATACTTCTCCTGCTGGCAAATTTCCTACACCAGGATTATGATAAATTCCATTGTCTTCAAACCATCTGTATTTTCCAACTTCTAATTCTAAATCAGTTCCGTTTCTAGATGTTATCCTTATATTTTTTGCCTTTTTAACATGTCTTAACATAATTTTACATAATCTATTAACTTTATTATAATCTGCAGTCATAGCACCAGTTTCCAAAGAAAATTTAGTTATATTAGGCATTGATGCGATTCTTGTTTTTTTTGATGCATTTCTAACAGCTTTGGTATGCGTCAACGATTTAGAAGTTGGAATAAAAATTACATCATATTTTTTCATTAAATTTGCTATTTTTTTATTTGGTTCTTCTCCATCATGTTTTGGTGTTTTTATAATCTTTATGTCAACATTATCTGTTATTTCTAAGGATTCTCTATAAAGTGCTAGTGGAATAGATTTATCCATTTTTTTATCTGTTATAATAAGAACTTTTTCATTTGGTTTTACATTCATACATTCTCTTACTGCTATTTTTGCTCCTTTTAATAGGGACATAATAAAATATAGATTTTAAAAAATTAAATAAAATTTTATTTACTAAAAACTTATTAAACTTAAATTTTCAACTTATTTGAAGTGTTATAATGAATTTATCATTTTTAGGTGCCTGCAAAGAAGTAGGAAGATCTGGTATTCTTGTTGACACTGGAACTGAAAAATTTGTTCTAGATTATGGAGTGAAGATAGGAGAAAAACCAACTCTTTACCCAAAAAAAGTAAATGTAAAATTAGATGGTATATTTTTATCGCATGCACATCTAGATCATGTGGGTGCGTTGCCTGTTTTGTATAAACATGATCAAAAATGCAAAACATATGGAATAGATATAACAAAACAATTAACAAGAATGCTTTTGAAAGATTCTTTAAAAATAGCAAGATCAGAAAATCAGCCTCTAATGTTTTCAGAAAAAGATATTTCTATTGCTTTAAAGCATTTCAGATCAGTTGATTATAAAAAAACATTTAATATAGGAAAAACAAAGATAATATTCCTGGATGCAGGACATATTCCAGGATCTGCTATGATATTATTAGAAAATAATGGGAAAAGATTACTTTATACAGGTGACTTTAATCTTTCGGACACACGTTTTCTAAAAGGAGCAAATTTGGAAGATTTAGATAATATAGATACAGTTATAATAGAAAGCACCTATTCTGATAGAGAACATCCACAAAGAAAAAAAGAAGAACTAAGATTTATTGATTCAATTAATTCAACATTAGCCAATGATGGTGTTGCTATAGTTGCATCTTTTGCAATAGCCAGAGCACAAGAAATTATGTTTATATTAGATGATTTTGATATAAAATATCCTGTCTATGTAGATGGAATGGCAGAGAAAGCAACTGATATTATAAACAGACATCCTGAATTACAGAAAGAGTATAATAAATTGGAAAAAACAATGGAGAGATTGAATATTAAGTATATTGAACATGCTTCTCAAAGAAAAAAAATAATAAAGAAACCTTGTGTTGTAATAACAACAGGAGGTATGCTTTCAGGTGGTCCTGTGGTTTGGTATATTAAAAAATTACATGATAAAATAGAATCTTCTATATTTTTGACAGGATTTCAGATACCAAATACAGAAGGAGATATTCTCTTACAAACAGGAAGATATATTCATGAAAATCTTGAATTATCTGTTAAAATGAATATTAACAGTTATGATTTTAGTGCACATGCATCTCATTCTGAGCTTTTGAAAACAATAAAAAAAATAAATCCTTATCAAGTTTTTTGTATACATGGTGATAAAACACAAAAATTTGCAGATGAATTAAGACAAAATGGATTTGCTGCTGAAGCTGCTGAACTGAAAAATTATGAGTTATTATAAAAGTTAATTATATTACTACCATATAGTAACTAAATAATACAAATCTTTATATAGTATTACTATATAATAGTG
>JAFCEW010000071.1 GCA_017608955.1 Candidatus Aenigmatarchaeota archaeon
TGGAATATTAACTCTTAAAGAAGTTTTTAAACAAAACAAAATTAGGCCTAGAAAAGAACTTGAAAAAGGAGAAATAAATTTAGATATTTTTGGCTTAGAGTTTTATTCTTTTTTAGAAAGAAAAGCTCTGTGATTGTGGAAAATAAGAAAGTGAGGGCCATAAGATGTTATATTTCTACAAAAATTCGACCCTCAACTAGTTAGGAAGCTCTAAATTGGATAACCAAGATCTATTTATTGATGATTTTTTCCTACAACTTTGATATTTAACATATTAATGAACCAAATATAAAAGATCTGCATATGTCCAATAACTTTATTAGTTTTGGACTTAAAAAAAGTACCAGGAAATGTAAAGGTTAATAGAGTGACGAAGACAAAAATTGTATCCTTGATTAATATGAAAGGTGGAGTCGGTAAAACTACAATTTCCGTAAATATTAGTTACACATTAGCTACTATATTTAATAAGAAAGTATTATTGGTTGATATGGATCCTCAGATGAATGCAACACAATATACATTGAGTGACGAACAAGTTAGAATGCGGTTAGAAGATGCTTCTAAAACAGTTTATGGGATTTTGAAGGATGATTTTGAATTCCCATCTATTTCTAGAACTCGAGAAGCGGAAAGTAGTAATGATTTTATAACGACAATAGTTAATAATTTTGATATCATACCATCTCATCTTCAAATTATGACGTTAAATATAAATAGTAGCCCTTTAAAACTTAAAAATTATTTGTATTCTATTAGAACAAATTATGATATCATCATTATTGATTCTCCTCCAACCATCTCTGCCTATACTACAGCATCTCTATTAGCTTCCACAGATTATCTTGTTCCAATGCGAACAGATTTTCTTTCTCTTTTTGGTCTACCCCTACTTGAAACTTATATACAAGCAAAAATTGAAAAATCATATGACAGAAATGTAAACTTTCTTGGAATTATACTCACTATGGTTGACACACGTTTAAGGATATATAGGGAAGTAAAAAATCAATTGTTAGAAAATGAAATTTGGCGTTCAAAGTTATTCTCAAATGAAATGAAACAAAAAACTAGTATTGCGATTGCATTAACTCAGAAAAATAGAGAACGTGGATTATCATATATAGTTGAACAGGAAGATTCTGAAATAAAAGAAAACATGATAAATATAACGGAGGAGTTCATTCAAAAGGTGAGGTTATGAGAGAAAGTACAAAAGATGTTTTGTACATGTTATTAGATTTATTAGATTCTCTTGTTAGGAGCTCTAATGAGTCATTAATAAAAGTTAATAAAGACGAATTGAAGAATGTAAAGTCAGAAATTTTTGAAATGATTCATCCAGAATATTCTTCTACCGATAATAAATCACTTAATAAAAAAAATTTAATTGGATCTTTACCATTTGTTATGATGGATAAGAAAAAATTCCCTTCAAATGAAAGCATTATCAGATTAGCTGAAAAATCATTGCATTTTAGTTTACCTAATTGGGAAAAGAAAAGCAGAGAAGAAATTATTGGAAGAGTTATTGCTGATATAGCTTTAAAAGATGAGCATAAATTAAAGGTATTTTACGACGCATGGAATAAATTTATTAGTTCAGAAGAAGAGCAACAAAAAGGTGCCAAACAAGACTTTGTTAAAACCTGGTTAGACTTCTTTAACAATTATAGACATGGGAAGTACAATGGATGACCATATTAAAAGAGAAAAAGAAATTTTAGTCAAATTCTTTAAGAATCAGAATACAAAAATAGATAATTTAAAGAATTCAAACATCTTTATTGAAGAAATGTTAAAAACTATTATAGCTGTAAAAATATGGAAACAGAACTTATCAGATATACCTGATAGACTTCAATCTTATCTTGCTGAAATTGTGTCCGATTTAAATCAAGTTATTTTATTAGCTATTCAAGGATATAAAATACCTTCTTATATTCTTCTGAGACGATGTCTTGAAAATATGGTTCAGATTTTATACTATAAAGATCACAAGGTTGAGTTTTATAAAAAAATACTACATAAAGAATCAATTAATATTGAAAGACTGCAGAAACTAGTCAAAAAAAATGTTGAATCATGGCGAGAAAATTATAAGGAGCTATCTAATTATGTTCATGGAACAACATTAGAATATTTGGAATTAGCTGAATTTATTGAAGAAATAAAACCTAATGATAAATTTCTTTCTATTATTATTAAACAAATTCAAGAATTTAGTTCAATTTTTAACGTTCTGTTTATTATATTCTTCTTTAAACTGTATAAGCAACTTGATCCGCGAGAGAAAGAATGGATTAGAACTTGCATTCAAAGAGGTTCTCATTATTTAAGGGAATTAACTAATATTTTTAAAGAGATTTGACGTTTGTCATAACTTTTTAATAAAAGCTGATATATAAGCTTGATATTTTTGATATAACAAAGAATTTAAAGAAAATTTTAACGAAATTTTTGAAGAAAAAACTAAATAAAGATTGAAAATGCTTTCTTTACAACTTTAACTCAGATTCATTTGAGAAACCTGAATATCACAAACAGAATTTTTGCTATTATCCAGAAGTTTATATCTTGATAATACAACACAATTGCGCACTAAAATTCTTTATGAAACAATTATTAAACTTTCGCTTTAGATGAGATGTAACAGGATTAATATTAATACTAGTTCTTTTGACCTTTCATTATCCTAAGTAAAAACACCGCTCATTCTTTCAAATGAATTTTCTTTTATAAAATTCTGACTCAATTACAAAGAAGAGCGACAAACTTTATTTATAACTACAATGGAATTAATCTGTGTTATTACAAATGAAACTAGATGGTCACTATAAGGAACATTATGTTGTATTGACTAATGATATGTATTGTATCTTAGATACTAGCACTAGGTTCTGGATGTTATATACTCTACTTGCTTGAAGGACGGATATTCATAATATGGGTAACTTTAATTGCAAGTGTTATTGTTACTATTGTTATATATGTTATAAGTGTAATTTTTAAGAATACGTATTTATGATACTGATTTTTAAGCTATCATACTCGAAATATTTAAGAGATTTAAAACCTCTAACTTTCATCTAATATCCCTCTTTTTAATATGTAGGACTTAACAAAAAGGCATGTTCTTGTCGACAACTGGTGTCTTCTAAAAAGGTCTTGTGTGCAAAAATCGCTATTTTAAACTCCTTAAACTAAATACACCTATCTTATTGA
>JAFCEW010000009.1 GCA_017608955.1 Candidatus Aenigmatarchaeota archaeon
AATAAAATATCTATGTATTTGTTTTGATGAATATACTCCACAAATAAGAAGAGGAACAATAAATATTCCTAAATAAAGATTAGAATAATATAACTATTTCTAACTAAAATATTATTATGAGAGATTTTATTAAAATTCCAAAAAAAAGATTAGATGAATTAAAAAGTAAAAAAAGAAAATTAAATAAACTACAGAAATTGACAAACACAAAAATTTCTATAAATGAAGATATTATAATAATAGACGGAGAAGGAATTGATATATTTCAAACAAAAAATATTCTGAAAGCATTTGGTCGTGGATTTTCTATAGATGATTCATTATATCTTTTAGATGAAGAATATTCTCTAGAAATTATAAATTTAAAAGATTATACAAAATCAAAAAACAGAATGATTGTTTTAAAATCAAGAATTATAGGAACAAAAGGAAAAACTAAAAAATATATAGAACAATATACTAATACTAAAATTTCAATTTATGGAAAAACTATAAGTATAATTGGAAAATGGGACAAAGTTAATATAGCTAAAAAAGCAATATTAATGCTTATAGAAGGCTGTTCTCATACAACTCTATATAAATGGTTGGAACAGAAGTGTTAAATATGGAGAAAGGAAAATCAGCTGAACAATTGGCAAAAGAACAGAGAGAAGTTTCTGTTTCAGAATTTTTTGAAAGAAACAGACATTTATTAGGATATGACAATCCAACAAAAGCATTACTGACTGTAGTAAAAGAATTAGTTGATAATTCTTTAGATTCAGCAGAAGATCATAGAGTTCTACCAAGAATATGGGTTGTTGCAAAACCCAAAGGAGTAGACAGATTTAAAATAATGGTAAAAGATAATGGTCCAGGAATGATTGATAAACAGATTCCATTAGCATTTGGTAAATTATTATATGGTTCAAGATTTTACAAATTAATGATGACTCGTGGTCAGCAAGGATTGGGAGCATCTGGTGCAATATTATATTCTCAACTAACAACAGGAAAGCCAACAACAATTATTTCTAGTACTGCAGATGGAAAAACTTCTTTCTATGAATTAATGATTGATATAAAAACAAATAAACCAGAAATTATTTCTCATCAAGTTATAAATGATGGAAAAATCTGGCATGGACTAAAAATTGAAATGGAAATTGAAGGTAAATATATTAGGGGAGAAAGATCTGTTTTGGAATATTTAAAAGAAACAGCAATTACAAATCCATATGCTGATATAACATTTCAGGGTCCTGATGGAAAAATAGAATTTAAGAGAGGTGCGAATAAGCTTCCAAAGTTGCCAAAAGAAATAAAGCCTCATCCTTATGGGATAGAGTTGGGTATTTTAAAAAGAATGCTTAATATAACAAGAGCAAAAAGTCTTTTATCATTTTTAACAAATGATTTTTCAAGAGTTGGAAAAACATCTGCAAAACAAATATGTAAAGTTTCTGGATTAAATCCAAATTTAGATCCACATAAAATTGAAAATCATGAAGCAGAAAAATTATTTAGAGCAATGAAAAAAGTAAAATTATTAAGACCTCCAACTGATTGTTTGTCTCCTCTAGAAGAAGATTTATTATTAAAAGGATTGCAAAAAGAAATTAATGCAGAATTTTTTGCTGCTGTGACAAGACCGCCTTCTGTTTATAGAGGTAATCCATTCCAAGTTGAATGTGGTATAGCATATGGAGGGGAAATAGCACCAGAAGGATCAGTTAAAATAATGAGATTTTCAAATAAAGTCCCTCTTTTATATCAAAGTGGTGATTGTGCAATAACAAAAGCAGTAGCAACAACTGATTGGAGCAGATATGGATTAAAACAATCCAAAAATTCTGTACCTGTTGGACCAGCCATTATATTAGTTCATTTTGCATCAGTGTGGGTCCCATTTATTTCTGAAAGCAAACAAGCATTAGCTGCTTATCCAGCAATCATGAAAGAAATAAAACTAGCCTTGCAAGAACTTGGAAGAAAATTAAGTCATTATCTTGCTGGAAAAAGAAGACGCGAATATCATATAAAAAGAAAGAAAATATTTGAAAGATATATTCCTGTAGTTGCAGAATCATTATCACATATGACAAAAGTAAATGAAGAAAAAATAAAAATAAAATTAGAAAAAATTGCTGAAGAAAAAACAGGTGTTGTTAATGAGCAAGGAGACTCAGAAGAAATTAATCAATCTAGCACACAAAATAGTGAATGAAATAAATCATGGAGTAGATCCATATTTAGAGATTCCAATTAGATCTTTGACTAATGTTAAATGGAATGAAAAAGATGGATTACTTAGATTAGGAGAAAAAAAATCAAAAAGATATTTCTTCAATGTTGCCTATGCTCGTAAATTCATGCAGACCTTGTTAATAGCAGATTTTTGTAAAGATCTTATAGAAGAAAATATTCATACAAGCATTAGAGATATGTATTATAATTTAAAAAGAACTTTGCCTGATACAAAAGAAAATACATTTGAAACACAAGATGAATCAAATCCTATTATAGTAGATTTGGAAACAAATTTGGACACGTTAAGGGAAAATTTACATCTGTTAGCAGATAGAAAAGGAATTGTTGCTGGTAATGTAAAAATAAAAGATAGAGGGGATTTGATAGATTGGTCAAAACTAGGATCTGGAGGTTGGTCTATCCCTTCTGTTGTTGAAGATATTAAATTTGTTAAGGTAAATGCAAAATTTGTTTTAGTTATTGAAAAAAATGCTGGATTTGAAAGATTGCATGAAGATAAGTTCTGGCAAAAATATAATTGTATTTTAATAGGAACTGGTGGTCAACCTGCCAGAGGAACTAGAAGATTAATTAGGAGATTAAATCAAGAATTCAAACTTCCTGTTTATGTATTAACAGATAATGATGCATATGGAGTTTATATTTATTCTGTTATTAAATCGGGTAGTATGGCATTGGCACATGCATCCGAACAATTAGGAACTCCATCAGCTAAATTTATTGGATTAACACCATCTGATGTAAAAAAATATGGATTAGAAAAATTTACAATCAAAGCAACTGATAGAGATATAAAAAGAGCTAAAGAATTATTGAATTATCCATGGTTCCAAAATAAAGAATGGCAAAGAGAAATCAAACTTATGATAAAAACAAAAAGAAAAGCTGAGATCGAGGCATTGTCAGCAAGAGGATTGAAATTTATAACTGAAACTTATCTTCCAGAAAAATTAAAGAAAAAAGAATTTTTGCCTTAGATAATCTTACAATCTAAAACATAATGATATACCTTTGGAGCATATGATTTTACTTTTTTCTGGTTTAAGAGTTTTACATTAAGCCTAGAAATTTCTGCTGCTATTTTTACATCTTCAAATAAATTATCTTTTTCTGTGCCTGTTGTGTGATAATGTATTATTGTATTTTGTTTTGCTGCTTTCATTGCATCTAACAAATAATTCTTTGCTGTGGGCAATAGCCCCATTAAAATTCTGTCTGCCTTTCCGAGCTTAGGAATTTCAACCATACAGTCTCCATATATTGGGACTATGTTATTGATTTTATTTATTTTGATATTTTGCTTTAAAAGCCTGAATGCATTTGGATTTATTTCAATTGAATATATTTTTTTAGCTTTTGAAAATTTACCTAACCCAAGAGAAAAATATCCTATACCAGCAAACATATCTATTATAATTTCTCCTTGTTTTACTTGAGAAATGATTCTTTTTCTTTCTGTTAAGTTTCCTTTTGAAAACATGATATTTTTAACATCTATATTATATATGATACCATTTTCTTTGTGAATTGTTTTTGTTGATTTTTTTCCAGCGACTATTTTTAATTGTGGCTGCCTGTAAGTAGATTTTATAGATCCTGTCCTTATGCATACAGTTTCTGTCTTTGGAATGCTCTTCAAAATTATTTTTCCAATTTCTTTCTCATATTTATATAATTCTGGTTTTAGATTAAGAATCACTATATTACCAATTCTTTGATAAGATGATGGTAAAAGAGAGATTTGTTTTTCTGTTAATTTATCTTCAAGATTTTTCTTAAGGAGAAGTTTGAATTTTTCTAACATAATTAAAATTAATAAAATAAATTTTAAATATAGAGCAATGTGTATTATTTAGTGATAACACATGACAATAAAAATAAGATTTTTTGAAGATGGTGACGAAAAGGGATTGGCTAAACTCCTAAATGAGTGCTTTAAAAAAGACTATTATCCATATGTAAAATTCAATGAAAAATATGTTAAAGAAAAAGCAGAAGATAAAACAAATAAAATTTTTGTTGCTGTTGATAAGAAAAAAATAATTGGCTCTGTAAGAGTAAAAATATTTGATTTGGATCTGGCAGAAATAAGACAAATTTCAGTAACAAAAAAATACAGAGGTAAAGGAATAGGCTCAAAATTAATGAAATCTGCAATATCTTATCTGAAAAGAAAAAAAATCAGAAAAGTAGTTGCAAGAGCAAAAGCAACTGATAAAATAGGAATGAAATTTTTGATAGATAATAATTTTGTTCCAGAGTCATTTATGAAAGAGCATTTCAGAAAAAAAGTGGATATAATAGAATTTGCATTATTTTTAAGATGATTTAATGCCAATCCCAGGAATATGTCAATCTTGTGGAAAAATGAGTAATGCATTAGTTATATGTCCATATTGTGGTGCAAGAGTTTGCATGGATTGCATAGATCCTAGAACTGGAGCATGTAAATTATGCAAAGGTAAAGTTATGAGAAAATAACTAAACATGCTTCATTCTTTTGTCTGCATAAATTGAAAATAAAAAAGCCTAAAATTCCATTAAAGCATCTACTATCTTATCTACTTGTTCTTTTTCTTTGTCTGTCTTTGCTTTGAAAAGATCTTTTACTTTTTCTTCTAAAGTTTGTCTCTTTGCAATCTCGCCCATTGCTGAAATTCCTTTAACAGCATTTTCCAATCTTATTAATTTAGAAGCGATTGCTTTTATTTCTGAATTAATTTCTGCTAATGCACACCATACTTGTGCTACTTTTACATCATCTGCTTGCATATATGCGCATCTATGTTTCTTTGCTTTTTCAATTAAAGATGCTAATTCGGCTTGTGCTTCTCCACACATAAATTCTTTCCAATCTTTTTCTTCCCCGAATATCATTTATTTTCACCTATCCAATTTCTCCATATTAAAATTTAAATACTTAATGGTAGTAACTATTTTTATTTTTTATGGATTTTATAAATAATAGAAAGAAAATTTATTAAGTTTTCTCAAAAAGATAACCAATATACATTTAAATTTAACTATTCTTAGAAATTAATAGTTGTAATAACTTAAAAATAATAAATCGGGGGATTTTATGAGAAAAAAAGTTTCTAGAAAAAAATATATTAAAAAATCATCATCTTTAGATGTAGAATTAAAAAAGATTTTAGAAGAAAGAAAAGCTAATATTAAAGTTGTTGGAGCTGGTGGAGCTGGAAATAATACAATTTCAAGGATGATGGAAGTTGGTATCACTGGTGTTGAAACCATAGCAGTAAATACTGATGCTCAAGATTTATTATATGCTGATTCTGATGTTAAACTTCTTATTGGAAAAGAAATTACAGGAGGATTAGGAGCTGGTGGGGATCCTAAAATAGGTTTGGAATCAGCAAAAGAAAGTAAGGATGATATAAAGGCTGTTTTAGAAGATTCTGATTTAGTATTTATAACTTGTGGATTAGGTGGTGGAACAGGAACCGGATCCGCACCTGTTATAGCTGAGACAGCAAAAAAAATAGGTGCATTAACAATAGCTGTTGTTACATTACCATTTTCAATGGAAGGTAAAGTAAGAATGAAAAATGCTAAAGAAGGTTTAGAAAATTTAAGAAAAGTTGTTGATACAATTATAATAATTCCTAATAACAAATTGTTAGATATTGTTCCTAATGTTAGTCTAGCAACTGCATTTAAAGTTGCTGATGAAATTTTGGTCAATTCTGTCAAAGGAATTGCAGAATTGATAACAAAACCAGGACTAATAAACTTGGATCTAGCAGATATAAAAGCTGTTATGTCAGGCGGAGGATATGCAATGATTGGCATGGGTGAATCTGATACAGAAAATAGAGCAACAGAAGCAGTAGATAAAGCATTATCAAATCCATTATTGTCTTTAGAAATAGAAGGTGCTTCAGGAGCTCTAATAAATGTAAGTGGCGGACCTGATATAACAATAAAAGAAGCCCAAGAAATAGTTAATGTTGTTTCAAGTAAATTAGCTCCAGAAGCAAAAGTTATATGGGGAGCTCAAGTAGAAAAAGAATTAGGAGATACAGTAAGAACATTAGTTATAGTGACTGGAGTTACAATGACAGAAGAAGAAGAAAGAATAAGATTATTTGAAGCAAGAAAGAAAGAAATGGAACAAGAACTAGGAATAGATTTTGTTTAAATGTTCTATTTTTAAATACAGATTATTAAACAATATATAATAATTATTTATAGTGATTATATGAAACTGGGATTTGGTAAATTTTTGAATTTTACAAAAATAAAGGAATTTTTAATACAATGTAAAAGAACACTAAAAATTGCTAGAAAACCAACAAAAGATGAACTTAAAAAAACCTTTAGGATATGTGGAATTGGATTTATTATAATTGGAATAATTGGATTCGTATTTTATCTTTTATCTATGCTTGGATTAATAGCAATGGGGATTTAGATGATTTATACAGTAAAAACAATAATAGGTAGAGAAAATGTTGTTACTGAAGCAGTAGCAAACAAAGCTAAAAATAATGATCTGGATATAAAAGCAATAATACATCCTGAAGAAATTAAAGGATATATTTTTATTGAAGGAGAATTAAGAGATATAGAAACGGTATTAAGAGAAATTCCACATGCAAGGGGAATTATAAGAAAACCAGTTACAATAGATAATATAAAGAGGTTTCTAGAAACAAAGAAAAAAGAAATTAAAATAGATGAAGGAGATATAGTAGAAATAATTGGTGGACCATTCAAAGGAGAAAAGGGTAAAGTAACAAGATTTGATATTGTAAAAGGAGAAGTTACTATAGAACTTATAGAAGTAACAGTTCCTATTCCTGTAACTGTAAACGCAGGACTAGTTAAAATAATCAAGAAAAATGAATAATTATAAAAACTTTTAATTTTAGATATTGGTTGATAAGATGAGTAAGGAAACAATTGATTTGCTTGTAGAAGGTGGTAAGGCAGCACCTGGACCAACTACAGCACCAAAATTATCGCAATATGAATTAAATATAGGAGAAGTTTTCAAAGAAATTAATGAAAAAACTAAAGAATATGCTGGAATGAATGTTCCTGTGAAACTAATAATTGATAAAAAAACTAAAGAATATTCAATAAAAGTTGGTACTCCTCCTGTATCTTCACTAGTTAAAAAAGAATTAGGATTGAAAAAATTAGCTCCTGAAAAAAAGGAAGAAACAACAACTGAGGAAGTTAAAGAAAAGAAAGAAAATAATGCAAATAATGAAAAAATAAAAGAAGAAAATGAAAAAAAAGAAAGTGTTGCACCCACTACTAAAAAAGAAGAATCAAAAGAAATTATGATAATGGGAAATCTGACAATAGATCAAATAATAAAAATAACCAAGATGAAAAAAGAAAATTTACTTGCTAAAAATATGAAAAATGCGGTAAAAGAAATTATATCTTCTATTGTGAGTATGCCCTTAACAATCGAAAACAAGAGTCCTAAAGAATTTCTTAAAGATATTGAACAAGGAAAATATGATGAAAAAATAAAAGAATAATTAAGCTCTTAAATGTTTTTTTCTAACAAATAATTGATTTGAATGAATATATTCAGAAAAGTCTTTTGGCTAATTTGGTTTTTGTCTGTGATACTACTCATACTAATATTATTTAGTTATCATGGAGTTGAATTAATTTTTTTCTTGGTTTTATTTGGTTTAATTGGAGATTTGATGCATTCTCAAAAATTTTATAAGCAAAAATTAAAGAAAATTGCTGATATTGTAAATGAAATCGACATATCTCCGATAGAAGATGGAATAAAAACAATAGAAAAAAATCAATCAGAACATTTAACAAAAATATTAAAATTAGAAAATAATTTTGAAAAATATAAAGAAGAACAAGAGAAGAAATATCGAGATGTTGTTAGAAAAGTCCTGAATATTGACAATGAACTAAATAAAAAATTTAAAACTCTTGGTGAATGCATACTTAAAATAAGTAAAGAATTAGAAGAAAAAGAATAATTATGAACTGCTACACGTTAAATCTGGATCAAGTTCTGCATATGCTTGTGGACAATTACCAGGACTTACTCTAACTGTTCCTACTTCAGCCCCTCCTGGGCATTCTGTATTATCGCAGGAACATACTAGTATATATTGCTCACCTGGATTCAATGGATCTGTTGAATTTGGAGCTATTGAACTATTTGCATAAGTATTATTAACATACAAATTTGAACCTATTTTAGCAACAACAGAAAAATCATATAGATCTATTGTACCTAAATTTTGTATTGCTATTGTTATATTTCCATTATTAGAACTGTCATTAGTACAAGTTATCTTAACTATATCTAAAATACCAGATGAACAGTTTATTTGTTCTGTTGCTCCAGATTCTATTATATTTGTTTCTGTTTTTGTCATTGATGTAAACCAACTACCAACTAACGCAGCAACTGCTAATGTGAATGCTATAAGCATAACTGTTGCCATTAAAGGTGATAATCCTTTCATACTATCTAATTCTATTTTGTTTTATATAATAAATAAACTTTTCAATTGCTTAATATCATTAATTTTAAACAAATGACTCTTACAACTGCAATCTGAACATCCAAAATTTTTTATAGGAATTCCGAATTTTTCGATTTCCCTTGCAATTTTACATTCTTCTTCTTTATTTGCTTTTTTTGACAAAACTTCTTTTATTCTAACACTAGGATTTTCAAGAAGATAGTCTATATGCCAAAATTTCTTTTTTTCTTTTCTAAAATGTCTTTCAATTCTTTTTTCTAAATTATTTTGAGCAGAGCCGACATAAGTATAATATCCTTTTTCAAATTTTATTTTGCCAAGTTTACCTACTATAGTAGACATATTCTTTGGAATTTCAATGACTAAACAATAAATTCCTTTCATTTATTCACATTAGTTAATAACTCCGATAAGAATAAAAATTTATAATTAATATTAATTAATGAATCGCATGGGTGAATTGAAAGAAGATTTAATAGTTTTGATGTATGCTAGCAATAATTGTTATTTTGAAATTGTACCTTATCGTGATGGAATAAAGAATTTATCAGTAGATTTTATTAAAGGAACTTGGTCATATAGAGAATGGGAAAATAATCAAATAGGGAAAGCTAGAGATTTTTTCTATAAAAATGGTATTGGGAGATTTAATGAAGGTATTATAGGAGTTTATAATAAAACTAAAATAGAACATCTCAATTCTATGGTCTTTGATATTATAGAAGCAAGACGGGATCCAAATGAATGTTCTGACTTTGACTGAAATATTTAATATAATTAAATCTAAACCAAAATCAATAGCTCAGGATTAACTAACAAAATTATTCCTAATAAAATCATTATGAATCCGCCAATGAATTTTATAATTTTCATTTGATCTTTTGTTATTGTTTTTCCTTTGAATGTATAACCAAATATTGCTATTATAGTAGAGAGTGGAATTATGTAAATCATATTGTAGAACAGTAAATAAGTATAATATCCCAAAGTATTTTCAAATCCTTTTTGTGCTAAAATGTTTGTGTATATCAAAGGCCATCCAGCTGTACAAGGTAATTCGACAAAAGAAGCGAATGCAGCCAAAACTACAGATGATACTATAAGTGCTGGCATTGATCCTTTTCTAATAATATCTTTCATTGATTCTATTTTTCTAACCACTAAAGGTTTATGTTGCTCTTGTATCATTAATGTTACCCCTTTCCTAAACCAGAACATCTCTTTACAATTTATAATACCTGCGCCTAAAGCAACAAACGCTATTATATATCTTATTATATCAAAATAGCCGATGAATAAAAACACATTCAGCCATGCAGCCATGAATAAGAAATATATAATAAATACTACAGCAACAAAAGTATATCCTACTGCAAATATTCTTTTTCTTGAATTAGAAACTGAAATTAGCAAAACCAATAGAAATGTTAGAACCCACATAGTACAAGGATTAAATCCATCTATTATTGCTATTATAAATGTAAATATTGGCAATGGCAAAGATAGCCCCAGATTCTTAAAATAATCTGGTGATAAATTTTTTGCAATAAAGAAAAATCCTATTAAAGCTACTGCAATTATAGCAATATATATGAATCTTTTAGTTTTTTCTTTCATTTTAATCATTCATTAGTTATTATTATAAAAATTCTTTATTAATTTTTTATACGTTTCTTTGGGTTTTACACCAATGTATACATCGCATCCTATTAAAATAGTTGGTGTAAATCTAGGCATTATTTTAAATTCAGATAATCTATTACGATCACATTCTTGAGACAAATCTAAAAATATAAATTCTTTTCCTAGTTCTTCTTCAATTTCTTTTAATCTTGGAACAGCAATTCTGCAAGCAGAACAATATTTTGATTCAATAACTATGATTTTGTCATCAAGATTTCTCTCTTGACATAAATTTTGTGCAATTGACATTTCTCCATCTAAGGTAATAAAATCTATATTATTCATGTTGTTTATATCAACTTCAGTTGGTTCAGGAGTTAATTTGGTTGCATAAATACCAACAACTATTGCAAAAAGTATTACAACACCAATAATTA
>JAFCEW010000010.1 GCA_017608955.1 Candidatus Aenigmatarchaeota archaeon
CGAGACTCATATGGAATTGAAAGTTATATCACTATACGTAAGGCGGTATATCCAAAAAATACTACATCCACTGCTGTAGATCGAGATATAGAGACTATTGAAATAGAAACTATACCTAAATTAATAAAAGATGTTCCTACCGCAGCTGTATTTAGTTTAACAAAAATTCAAGAAATTAAAATTACTACAAATAAAAGAGTATTATTAACTGAAATAACAATAGAAGAATTAGGAAATTCAACAACCACTAAACCAGAAGGAAAATTATATCAATATATCAATATAACAAAAGTAAATTTAACTGATTCTGATATAAGCAAAGTAGAAATTAAATTTAAAGTATCTAAATCATGGATTGAAGCAAATAATGTGGACCCGAATACAATAAAGTTAATTAAATATTCTAGTAGTAAATGGAATGATATAAATACATCATTAAGATTTTCTGATAATAATTATTACTACTATAATTCAACATCAGATAGTTTGTCGATGTATGCAATAACAGGACAAGAAAAAGTAGTTATACCAGGCATAAAGGAATCAGATTATCTTAATATAACTGCATATCCTACAACAATCTCAATTGAGCAAGGAAAGAATAAAACAGAATCTGTTACTGTTAAGAATATAAACACAACTGTAAATCAATCTGTAAAATTAACAATTACAGATATTAATTCAAGTTGGTATACTGTAACACCAGATTCTGCTATTATATCACCAAATACAAATAAAATATTTAATATTACTTTCATTATTCCTTCAGACGCAGAAATGAAAGACTATAATATTAAATATAATGCATCAAGTTCTTATGATTATACAACAGAAAATTTCACTTTATCAATCATTCCTGGTGATGAATTAAAGAAAACTATAAATGAAACATTAGCTAATTATTCAGCTATTTTTAATGATATAGAAATTGAATATAATGAAACCAAAAATAAAGGAATTAACTCAACTACTTTAGATACTTTATATAATAACTTAAAAACTAAATTAAATTCTGCTGTTAGTTTTCGTGATTCAGGTGATTATAAATCTGCTTATAATCTATTGGATGATATTAATGAAGATTTAACAAGAACTCAACAAGAAATAGATAAAGTAATTAAACAAGAACAAGGTCTGCTAGGATCATTGACTCGAAAAATCATTATATTTACAATTATAGGAGTAATAATAGCATTTATTATCTATTTATTCTTACCACCATCAATACAAATATTACCTAAACTAACAAAGAAAGGCAGAAAAGAAATTAGAGAAGAAGGTTTAGTAAAAGACAGATTTGATGAAGAATTTGAAGATCTTGAAAAATCAGAGAAAAATATTCAAGGAATTCAAAAAGATAGGTTTGATGAAGAGTTTGAAGAATTAGAAAAAAATCAATAACATTCAGAACAAGACTCTAATGAAGGATATATATCCTTATGTAATTGACAAATCAATTTTCTTTTTCTAATTTCTTTACATATTTTACAAAATTCTGAATTTATTTTCAATGCAGTCATATTTCCTCTTGCAATTTTCTTTGCCAATTGCTTTATCATTTTCATTATTTTTTTATCCTTTTCCAATATGTTTACTTTTGCTCCTCTTGATTCTTTATTATACTGAGAAATAGCTGCTTGTGTTATTCCTAATAATTCTGAAGCTTCCATTTGTGTTAAATTATATGTGGTTAAAAGTTCTCTTGTTATAAGTGCTCTTATTGCTGGTAATATATAAGATACCACTACTTCACAATAGGGTTTCATAAAATATAATTAGAATTTTAATATATATCAGTGTTATAGAAAGTAATCTACTATTCCAAGATATAAATCTTTGATATATGATTTAAAGCATTTAGAAGAATGTTATTGGCTTCTTCAATAATTTTTTTATATTCTTCTTTGTTTTTAGAATCACTTTCGTTTAGCTCTTTATAGTCTTGAATGATTATTTTAGTGGCATCATCTAGTTTTTTATCTAAATAGCCATCTTTCACTCCTTTCTCTATATATGATAATAATAATTGAAACCATGCTGCTCTTATTTTATAATTTTTATCAGAATCAGTACTATGCACAATCTTATCAGGTATTTCATCTTTCCAGTCATAAAGTAATTCTTCTATTTTTTTATGATATTCTATCAATTTAAGGCATTCTTTAAAACTTGAAATTTCTTGTAGCATAGAGATTGTTACCCTTAGGTAGTATATAAATCTTTCTATAACAGTGTTAAATCTAACATTTAAATATGTAGTTTTTATAAAATAAAGGTTAGACAATTATGTTAGAATATTTAATGATAGCTTTGGTCGCATTTGCTATAGGAGAAATAAGCCGAAGAGTAAAATTATACTTTGGCGAAAAAGAATTAAAAATAACTGATATTAAAATTTCTTTATTGCTTTTTATAACATCATTTTTAATACCTAGTTTTGGACTATTTACATTCTCTAGTGGACTAATAGCACATAATTTAATAATAAAAAGAAATATTTAGGTCAAAATAGCCTTTTCTATTATATATCTTCCACTATTAGTAATACTGTCCCATATTCTTTTTGCTTGTATTATTTTTATTCTCTTTTTAAATATAGGTCCATTCAGAACAATAGTTTCAAATTCTCCTCCTTCTCCAACAAGAGATAATCCATATTTTTTATTTAATTCTTTCAATTCCTTCAATGTATTATAGTCTATTTTTCTACCTAGCCATGATTTATCCAACCCATCTGAAAAAACACCAACTATTCTTACATCAAAATTCAAATCTATTGTGTCTCTAATAAATTTTTCATTATCAATATTCCAAAAAGGAAGTATACAATTTAATTTCAATTTTTCACATAAATTTTCGATTCTAGATTTTTGATAATTACTTGCTATCCCACCCGCAACTACAGTATCTATATCTAATAATTTCAAGACTTCTTCTAAATCTTTTAATTCTTCTTCTTTTTTTCCAGATGATTTTTTAATTATAATGGGTATTCCTAATGCTTCTGCTACCAATTCTATCTTATCTATATTACATGTATGAAACATATATGAATCAGGATTTTCTGAAATTATAGTAACTAAATATTTTACTTTATATTTTTTTTGTAAGCACCAATGGACAGCCATAACCGAATCCTTGCCTCCAGAAAATAATACAGCTATTTTCAATTATATCACAAATTATTTTTTCTTGAGTTTTTTCCAAAAGTGGATATTTAATAGACCTTGACCTATTATGAAAATCAAAAGTATAGATATTATTGTCATACTTTCTACCATTCCTAGTATTTTCATTGTTAAATAAATTACAACAAACAATATAATAAGTCCACCAATATATCCTAAATATTCAGTCCAAGATTGTTTATACATAAGAATAATTTGTTATTCTTTAAATTAAGCTTTTACTTCTATTTTATTTCCTATTGATTGTCCTGGTAAATTCTTTTCAAATTTTGCCCTTAAAGCTCCTTTACAACCATGAACAGCTATTAATTTTCCTTTAAATTCTTTTCCAGAAGGAGATTTCCAAATTATTTCTTTACCTATAATTTTTTCTGCTTTTTCTTTATTATCAATTCCTTCTACTTCTACTAACATCTGATTAACATTCTGAGTATGTTTTCCTCTTCTATAACTCAATATAATCCCTTTCATGTTATCACAATTTAATTTATTGATTTAAATTTCTTTCTAATATTGAGAATCACAATATTTTTTAATTTTTCTTTTCTTTTTCTTTTAAAGCTTTAGCTAAATCTCTTATAAGGTTTCTTACATATTCTCTCATTTTGTAAACTTCTTTATCTGATAATTTTTCTATTCTTTGTTTTTCTGGCAGATTTTTCATAGATTCTATCCTATTCCATATATCCCAATAATATCCTTCTACAATTTTTTTATCTATAAATTCTTTTTTGAAAAGTATAGGTATTTCTTCTGGTTTTTTAGGTAATTTATGTATTGTCTTCAATGCTGCTATTGCTGCTTTGTACATGACTTCGTGTGTTCTTTCTAATATTTTTTCTTTTTTTCTAAATTCAAGAACAGAAAGTAATTGAAACATCTTTTTTATAAATTCCTCAGATTTTTCAATCCATTCATCAACAAATTCTCCTTTTACTTCCATCAATTCCTTATGTTCTATTTTTTTTCTTATATCTATTATATCTCTTAACCAATCAGCATATTTTTGTTCAAGAATTCCAGGATCAACAAGATGTTTTTTTACTTCATCATATGCTTTTGATGGAACTGGTGGATCAACACCCATAAACATTAGAACTGCTTGTGCTGTATTTAACATCGCATAATAACAATCTTCTGCTAACATTAGCAACTTAACAGTCTTTGCCCTCATTAGTTTTTTAGGTGCACCTTCCATATAACTTTCTATAGCTTCTCTTGTTGCTGGTATTTTTCCAGTGTTTAATAATCTTTTAACTGGCATAAAGAATCCGGCATCATAAACTGGTTCACCTTCTTTAATGAAATTATATATAATAGGATGACAAACACGAGCATAATCCCAAAATTCTGTTAAAGTATAAGATGGTTGAATAGAAATTTCTTCTCCAGTTTTTTTTGCTATTTTTTCTAAATCATCGTCTATTTTAGATTTTTTCGCCTCTGAAATAGGAGCTTGAGTATCATCTAATATAACAAATATGTCAAGATCTGATTTTGGTTTAAATTCTCCTCTTGCAACAGAACCCATTACAACAATACATTTCACTATATTACCATATTTTTTCAGGACTTCGTTTTTGAATTGTTCAACTTTTTTTAATTTATCTGCTTTTGTTTCTTTTTTTTCTATTTTTTTCTTTTCAGACATTTACATCAATCTATTTCTTTTAATTCTTCTGGTAATAATTTCTTCATTCTTTCTATTATATCTGTTGCAAGTACCAATGCTTTTTTTAAATAATCTATGTCAGGATTTTCTATGATTTTATGATCAACATCTTTCCACATTTTATCTAATTCCTTGTATTTATTGATATATATTTTTTCTAATCCCTTTTCCTTTACTAATTTTTCTAATAAAGGTGGAATATGTTTTTGATCAGGCGTCTCTTTATAATAATACATTGCAACTGCTTGGCATGCATCTGTTGCTGCATATCTAAGATCAAATATCATTGTTTTAAATGTTAGTTCTATTTTTTTGATATGTGCTTCTGCTGATTTTATCTTTATTCCAATTGTTTCATCGCTTGGGGGAAGAAGACCAGCTTTTAACATTCTTTGAACAGGCTTTACAAATCCTGTATCATATATAACAAGCCCAGCACGTAGATAATTAAATAACTCAGGAGAACCTCTTTTTATCCATTGCCAAAATTCTGTTAGATTTGTAGTTTGAATATGAATGTCTTTTAATTGTGTCCCTAATAATTGTATTTGTGCTGCTATTCTTTCTGTATCTTCTGATGATTTTGTTGCTGTATCATCAAGAATTACCCAAGTATCTATATCAGATCCTTTTTTCATTTCTCCTCTTGCAGCAGAGCCAAATATAAGAACTGATTTAACTAAATCTCCGTAATTTTTTCTTATAAGATTTGTAAATTCTATAACTTGAGGAAAATTGTCTTTGGTTGGTTGTTTATTTTGTTTTTCTATATCTTCTTTTTTTAGAGATAATGGTGCTTCTAATTCCTTTGAAAGTTCTTCTTCAAATTTCATAGCCATTCATCCTTTTACTTCTATTAATATCAATAAACTTTATATAATTTATCTCAATTCTTCTTTTTTCCATTCTTCTGGTCTTTTTCCTCTACCCAGTGCTGCTTTTCCTAAAAATGTATGCTCTTCTTCTGGATGTGTTATTAGACCTTTTAACGGATCAAACGCATGTTCAAATACAATATTCCATTGTCTTCTAAATGAATGCATACTTGTTTCTCCGACTCCAAAAAAGTCATCTGGCAATTTATCTGGTGGAGTATCTTTTTCTAAATATTCCACTATTTTTCTTAATACACCAATACTTTTTTGAATAGGATCCTTTCCTCCTCCTCTTTCGAATATAAGATAACCTGATTTAAATCCTTTTTTTCTTAATTCATATAATCTCTTATAGATATAGAGCTGCTGATCAGATCCTGCTGGGATTGGCATATGAGCAGGT
Organism: Candidatus Aenigmatarchaeota archaeon; assembly: GCA_017608955.1. Classification (GTDB taxonomy): domain Archaea; phylum Aenigmatarchaeota; class Aenigmatarchaeia; order CG10238-14; family CG10238-14; genus JAFCEW01. The sequence goes on from JAFCEW010000010.1 coordinate 6,139, forward strand.
TGCAAAGAAATAGGCCATCCCAGATGAAGGACTTTCACAAAAGATGCCATACCATCTGGTATTTCTTTAATTTCTTGCTCTGGATCAATATCTGCCCCCAGCATATGTTCAAAGTCCATTGTAACACCGAAATATTTAGATGGAATTTGTTTTGACAAATATATCATATGTAATGGTCTTGACAGACGCATTAGCTTTTCATATCCTTTCATTGCCATACCTGTTTCAAAAACAAAATACAGCTTATAAATTTCCAGGAGTTGCTTTGGATCATCATATATTTGACCAGAAGGACATGTCTCTGGATTAAAATGTCCCCAGATATATTTAGAAGCAACTGCAGGTACCCATTTATCTTCATGTTTTTCTCTAAATTCTTTATCCTCTATAGTGTTATTTTCGCCAGCTATGTTTATCCATAATGGATCCTTATTTCGTTCCATCCATTTCGCTGTTATATAGTAAGCAAGTCTTTCAGCACCATAAGTTTGCGTGTTTGATGAAACAAGTCTCATAATATGTTCTTTTACTTCTTCTTTTGCTTTTAATTCTATATCTTTAAGATCTTTTTCTGAAAATTCTTTTTTCCCCTGTAACATCATTCTTTCCATTATCCGTTGTTTGAAATAACCCATATCAGGAATATCTCTCATATTTTTAATAAAATCTTGATTTAATATCCAATCGAATACCCAATCCTTTTCTTGTTCCAAGAAATCTTTAAATGGTCTTCCCCATATATCAACCAAATCAAATGGCTGGAATTCTCTCCATAACAATAAAAATGGCAATGACTCACTTGCGTGTAATAAGAAATATTCTGCTCCTATTTCGCCAGCACCTTTTAATGAATCTAATAATCTTTCATGAGATCTTTTATAATCGTCCATGATTGCAGAATCCAAACGTAATGGAACTTCTCTTCCACCCATTGCATATGATTCTCCATGAATTCCAAATCTTATACCCAGTTGTTTTAACCTTTTTATTTTTTCTTGTAATCCTGGTTCTTTGAATTCTGTAACAGACTCTAGATCTATTTGAGTAAATTCAACCCCTTTTAATGCACCATAGAATGCTTTTTGCGATATTCCCGCATATGCAATTCTTTCTTCTGGTTGTGCTGCTCCAAAAAGTCCTGAAGAAACTCCAATTGTATATTGTTTATTCATAAAATTACCTATATTCTATTTGAACAGAACTTGGTACTCCACCAGCTTTTTTTAACCATAAATCAATATCTCTGAAAGCAATACCAGGTGCTCTTTGCATCATTTTTGTCATTCTCTGTTGCATTAATTTTTCATAAGGCCCTGGATAAGCAATCATTAATTTTATTCCAAATGAATCTACAAATTTTGCAATTTTTTCCCTCAAATCTTTTACAATATCTTTTGTTTTTTCAACTTTTTCTGTGACTTGTTTTTTTGGTATTTTTTGTTTTTTTTCTTCTGCATAAATCTCAGGATATGTTTGTTCAAGTATATCTTGTGTTTTTTTAACTATATTACCTACTTTTGCTGATTCTCCTATAAACAAAGAAATATCTTGTTCTGCTTTTTTATTTCTGGCTGTAACTTCTAATAATCTTCCTATAATTATATTTTGAGTAGAATTATATGCTTTCATTGGTTGAATCCATATATCCTCAAATAAAGAACCATCTGGTGATTTTATAACAGTTCTCATTACTGGTAGTTGAACAAAAACAAAATATGGACTATATGGCCATCTAAATCCCATTTTAGTTCCTGTTTGTTGTGCTGTTCTTAAAGGATGTAAATAATGTTCATTAAGCTCTTTTACTACATTATAAATATCCATTGTAGTTATTTTTACTCCATATCCTTTTATAGGATCTTCTATTTGCTCTATTATTTTTCTAACCCATTTATCAACTATAGGTTTTACAGGAAGAGCTGGTATATCTTTTTTTCCTTGTTTTTTTAATTCTTTAATTTCATCTTGATTAAATCCTGCTTCTTTTAATGTATATGTATCATAACTTTCTCTTGGTGCTTTAAACACCTCTTCAACAACAAATGGTTTCCATGCCCATATTTCATATGTATCTATAGACATTGCTTGAGCATGCGGATGAAACCATGCTATTCTATTTAACATTGCTCTTCCTTCTGGTGTTTCTCTTATTTCTTTTATTGCTTTGTATCTTGATATCAAAGGTCTCAAATCGTCTATATATTCTTTTATAGATCTTCTCCTTGCCTCTAGTAATGTCTTTAAATTTTTATATCTTGATTTTACAGTTGGAAAAAATAATTTATCTCTCCATTCTTTGAAGAGTTTATTTTTTGTTGTCAGTATAACTGCTTCTGCTTTTGTTATCCCTATTTTTTTTTGAATTTTTTCTGGAGTATCATCTTCATCAGAAAGAGCAAGAAAATCTGCGATTATAGTTGACCATCTTGGTGCTATTGATCTTAAAGATACCCCTTCACCAGTATGTATGTCTATAGTATCAACAAACATTGCTCTTATTGTATGCATTGCTCTTTTTTCTGCTTCTTTGTCTTCTTCAGCTTGTGCTTTTTTCCATTCTTGAAAATAATCAAGATATTCTTTATATTTTCTTACATCATGTTCTAAAAGTTCAAAATCTTCAACTGCCTTAGAAACACTCATAAAAGCATTTTTTATTTCTGCTCCTATTCTTGATTTTTCTCCTATAACTTTATTATAATATTCTGTGAATTGTGGAGAAACTTCTATTGATTCATACATTTTTGTAGATTCATATCCCCATCTACCCAATTGAAAAATAAGACCTTCTACTAAACCTGATCCTTGACCAAAAGGAACTGTTAGATCTAATATTTTTTCTGCTTCAAATGGCGCTGCATTTATTCCTTCACCAGGAAGCATTCTAAACCCTGGTGGTGCATTTTTTACCGCAGGCAAAGGACCAACTGGATATATAATTTCAACCATATAATAAAATTAGTTCTCTATGTAATAAAATTTTACATCTTTAAAAAATATAATCCGATACCAATAAGGATAAGTCCTATTATAATTCCTGTTGTTGTCATTTGTGGAGCTTGCATTAGCCTAAAATAAGGAAAAAATATTACAATTGCTCCCCCAAAAGTTATAAGTCCAATTCCTAATAGTTTTGATAACATATTCTCAAATATAAGTTAGTGATTTTAAACCTAAATAAATTAACAATGGTCCTAGTATAAAACTAAATGCAAATGTTGATTCCTTTCCTGTTGTATATAAGCTTAGAATTAAAATACTTCCTATTATAAAAGATATCATACCTAAGATTTTATTAATGTACATGTTTAAAATAAATATTAAGTAAATTTTAATATCTTTTGGTGAGTACATGCCAATATTTGCAAGAACAAAATTAATATTGCAAGATGATTGTTTTGATGTATCTAATCCAGACTTAAAATTAGAATATGTAGGCCCAAATCCTCAAAAAATATATAAGAAAATAAAAGATACATTTCATACTATTTTTGGTGTGAAAGAAGGTGAAAGAGTTCAAGAAACAGAATATAGCTGGAACAGAGAAGGGGGAAAAGAAGTTTTTAATGCTAAATGGGAGATCATAAAAGATATGGATAAATATTCTTATTTGGTTTTCAGAATAAAAATGAGTGGATTTGCAGAACAAACAAAAAAAGGAAAACAAGGAAAAGCTAGTGTTAGTATAGATGGAGTTGTTAGAACTGAATATCCGCAAGATACTTTCTGGGAAAGAAGCATTTTTTATGAATTAGTAAGAGTTTTCTGGCACAAAACATTTTATCATGACAAAAGATTAGACTATCAGGATCAATGTAAAAATATAATGACTGTATTTTTAAATGAATTAAAGGGATTTTTCAATCTTTTGCCAGAGAGGATATAAATGGCCTCAGTTACAATACAAGATGATTGTCTAGCACCAGAAGGTTATATAAGTTTAAAATATAATGGACTTGCTCCTTTTAAAGCATATCCTGTTGTTGCTAATTTTATGAGAAGAATCTGGGAAGTTGAAGCAAAAGACTATTGGGAAAGAGAATTTAGATGGGATAACACTTCTGATCCAAGATCATTCTTTGTAAAAGCATATGTCAACAAAGGAATAGATCAATTTACAAGCGTAACTATAGAAGTTGTAATAGAAGGAAGCCAACCAGCAGATTTTAACAAGCCTGGTAGTGCAATAATAAAAATGAGTGGTGTTTTGACAACAAAATTTGGTGGCGGAAGTATTTTGCAAGATGCAAGGAATCCAATTTATGCTGGATTAGTTTGGCTTTATAATCATTTATTTTATAGAAAACAAAGAAGAGATTATTTAGATATTTGGTGTAAAAGAAGATTATATGAATTAAAAAGAATATACCAAGAATTTCTAGGAATTACAGAATCTGAATAAAATTTTATATTGAAAGAAAATAATTATATTCTTATGGGATTTTTTGATAGATTCAAACGAAAGAAAAAAACAGATGATTTATTTAGTGATTTGGAAAAATTGGATACAGAAAAAACTCCTAATATAGAAAGTAAAGAAATCAAACAACCGCAAACTCAAGCATCTTCACAAGCACAATTGTCTCAGAATTCTGATTTTGAGAACATAAAAGCTAAATTAGATTTACTTTTGACAGAAATAGATAGTTTAAAAACACAA
>JAFCEW010000011.1 GCA_017608955.1 Candidatus Aenigmatarchaeota archaeon
TTCAATTCTAAAGTCAAAGAATCATTTGGCTTAATTCTTTTTAGAACATTAACAAAATTTGTTATATTGATTCCTATATTTTCTTCTTTATCAACTTCAAAATTATCGAATATTAATGGAGGTAATTTTAGATCAACAACAGCAACCATTGCTCTATCTGCTGCAGTTATAGATATTCCATTTTTATTTATTTTGAAAATTCCTTCATCTATTAGCTCTCCTACTATTGATATGGAATCTTTTAATAAACTTGGATCTTTCATTGTTGCTTTAAACATAATCACACCTCCAATTTATTATATAGTTCTTTAGTTTTCTTAAACAAATCTATATTGAAACCAGATAAATCTTGTATTATATCAGCTCTTAGTTCAATATCATTTTCTACTGGTATTATAGAACCGAATATCCTGACGAACTGATTGATATTTAGATTATCTATTACATTTGTTGCATCTGTAAATATTTTAATCTTTCCACTCCCATCATCCAAAACTATTGTATTTTCTTTTTTATCAACAAGAAATCCCATTATTCTTACTTTGGAATCCATTTCATCCAAATCGCTTATTTTCTTTTCAATATAATGATTTTTAAAATCCATGATAATAATTACAAACTTAAATTTTTAATTCTATTCTATATTCCACAGATAAAATGATAGATTTAGCTATAAAAAATATCTTACGCCAAAAAACTAGAACAATTATAACTCTTGTAGGTATTGCAATTGGCATAGGGGCTATAGTTTCTTTAGGATCTATATCATCTGGCCTTAGAGTTATGATATCAGAGCAGCTAGAACAGGTTAGTGGCCAAATAACAGTTATTCAAAAATCAAACGCAGCTCTTTTTATGGCAATGTCTGAAAGTAGAATTTCAGAATCGACATTACAAGAAATAGAAAATATAAATGGAGTTGAAAAAGTAGCACCAGTAATAATAAAATCTGGGTATTTAGAGGGCACAAAGATGTTTGGCCAGCCAAATATGTATGAAATAGGTATAGAACCAGGAAAAGAAGAACTTTATACTGCAGGCTCAATAGATTATGAAGATGGAGAAGGTCTAGAAGAAGGAGATACTTATGTTGCTGTGCTTGGTCATAATATTGCTGATTCTTTGGATTTGGATGTTGGAGATACGATAGAAGTTGAAGGAACAGAACTAGAAATAAAAGGAATACTTGAAGAGTTTAATGATCCTGCTATAGACTTTGGAATTATGATGCCAATGCAAACAGTAAAAGAAATCTTGGATAGAGAAGATTATTCAATTATAATGGTTTATCCTGAAGATATTAAAGATGCTGAAGATGTAGCAAAATCTATAGAAGATAGCATTGAAGGTGTGAATGCTATAACTACAGAAGAATTTGCAAAACAAATTGGAAAAATAATTGACCAGATACAATTTTTTACATTAGGAATTGCTGGCATATCAGCTATAGTTGGTGGACTAGGCGTTATGAATACAATGATAATGTCAATAATGGAAAGGAGAAGAGAAATTGGAATTATGAAAGCAATTGGTGCAACTAGAAAATTCATTTTGTCTCAGATAATAACCGAGTCAATTATAATAGCACTTATAGGTGGAATTATAGGAGTATTGTTAGGGTCAACAGGAAGTTTTGGTTTAAGAACATTTTCTCAAGGATTAGCATCAGCAAGAGTAACACCTGGTTTAATTATAGGTTCTTTAGGATTTGCTATGTTTCTAGGTGTAATAGGCGGATTATACCCGGCATGGAAGGCAGCAAATTTAGATCCAGTTCAGACTTTGAGGTATGAGTGATAAAAATGAATTTTGATGAAAATAAATTAACGCATGAGTTATATAGAGTAGGTAATGCTGCATACAAAACTCTAAAAGATAAAGGAACTTGGAAATTATTAGGGGTTGGTATAACAGTTTATGGATTACCAGTTTTATATCGCTATTTAACAGGAGATTCCACACTACCATATATACCTAAATTACCAGCAACTAAATATACATCTTCTAATCTTATAGAGAAATTAATAGTTAATTATATAGTTCCTGGAGGAATAGGAGGAGCTATATCAGAAAAGTTTTTTGAATATTTAAAAGGAGAAAAACTTAAAGGAAAAATAAAATATTTGGCTAGATTGCCAGGAACATTACTTGCTATAGGTAGTTTAACATCAATTCAAATGTATGGTCTTGCACATGAAGTTTGGAAAAGTTTCCCTACAGGGCTTCCATGGGAACCAAAAAATCTTCAATTATTTAATTGGATATATGGAACTTTTGGTGGTCTTACAGCAAAGGATACATATAATTTTTTGAAAAAAATTAAAATCAAGTGATTAAAATGAATTTAATAGAAACAAAAAATTTAGTAAAAGTATATAACAAAGGAAAAGAAAATGAACTAGAAGTGCTACATGGAATAAATTTGAAAATAAAAGAAGGAGAATTTACAACTATAACAGGTCCATCTGGTTCTGGAAAATCAACTCTATTGCATATTTTAGGATGCTTAGATACACCAACTTCTGGAAAAGTATTTTTTGAAGGAAAGGATATTTCTAAGTTATCAAGTGAGCAATTAGCAAAAATAAGAAGAGAAAAAATAGGATTTGTATTTCAACAATTTAATTTAATTCCTGCTTTGACATGCTTAGAAAATGTCGAGATTGCATTAAGAATTGCTGGAAAAAGTAAATCGCAATCAAGACAAAGAGCAGCAGAACTTTTACAAATGGTTGGACTAGGAAAAAGACTAAATCATTCCCCATCTCAATTAAGTGGCGGTGAAATGCAAAGAGTTGCTATTGCAAGAGCATTAGCAAACAAACCAAAATTGATTTTAGCAGACGAACCTACAGGAAATCTTGATAGTAAAAGTGGTCAGGAAATTATAAGAATGATGAAGGATTTAAATGTTAAGGGCTATACTTTTGTTATAATAACACATGACAAATCAATTGCAAAAGTTGCCAAAAGAAATATAAATATAAAGGATGGTAGAATAATATGAAAAAGCAAATTATAATTTTAATTTTGGCTTTACTTATAATTCCTTTTACAGTGAAATCTGTAGAAATTATAGGACCTGATGTAACAGCTCAAGTTATTTATACAGATCCATACCCAGTTGAACCTGGTAATGAAGTTACAATATCTATAGAAATTTCTAATTCAGGGAATGAACAAATATCTGATTTGGTTTTAGATCTAAAACCCTCAGAGCCATTTTCACTTTTAGAAAGTCCAACAAAAAAGATAAACATAATAAATAGCGGATCAAGCAGAATTGTTAAATACAAATTATTTGTTGATAGTTCTGCAACTTCAGGCACATATAAAATCCCATTATATATTTTTTGTGAAGGAACATCTGCAGGAATGATAAAAGATTTGAATGTAGTCGTTCAAGGTGTTCCAGAATTGAGAATATTAAATGTTTCTACTAATATCAAAATAAATCCTGGGAGTCAATCAAAACTTTTAGTAACCGTAAAAAATGTTGGAACAGGAAAAGCAAAAAAAGTAACTGCAACTTTTTCATCAGAATCAGAAGACATAAAGCCAATTTTTTCACAAGGTATTGCATATCTTGATTCTATAGAACCTGGTCAAGAAAAACAATTTGAATTTACAATTTTTGTTGATTCATCTACAGAATTTGGGTCTTATGACAGTGATATAGAAATTACATATGATGATGAGGCAGGAAATTCTTTATCAGAAAATTTTAATATAGGAGTTTTAGTTAGTGGTGCTCCAGATTTACAAATTATAAAATCAGAGGTAGACTCAGAAAATAAAGAATTAAAAATAGAAATTATAAATTCTGGATCAGCAAAAGCAATAGGTGTACAAGCAAGTCTTATCATAAATAATAAAACATTTGATATTGATTACATAACACAAATAAAAATCGACAAACATGCAACAATAAAATTTAATTTACCTTCTGGAAATAAAGGACAATTAAAATTAGAATATAAAGGCCCAGACAATCAAGAATTTGTAGAATTAGAAGATGTTGTATGGTCTAATCCATTTATATTTCCTTCATGGTTGAAAGGAATAATAATTTTATTAATATTATACACTATATATAGGAAAAAACTTTGGACAAAATTTATAAGCAAAAAGAAAAAATAAATTAATATTCTCTCCAAGAGTATCCACATTTAGTACATTTTAAGAATTTTGTTTGTGGTTCGTCTCCACCTCTTGTTTGTTGCATATACCAGTATGCTTCAGTATTTCCACATTTAGGACACATAGTTTTTGTTTTTGGATATTGTTCCCATTCCTTTTTTTCATCAAAAACTAGTATTTTTTCATTTTTATGGTCTATTTTTTCAGATATATTTGTTGGTAAAACTTTTTTAGTTCTTACTATATGTCCACATTTACTGCAGACATATCTACGTTTTCCTTTATATTCTTCTGCTATTAACAAATTTCCACATTTAGGACAAAATTGCATTTGAAATCACACTCAAAACTTCTACTAATATAAGCTTTGGCCATCCCAAAAATGGAATAACACCAATAACTTTTCCATGAATTCTTGTTGGTTGCCATGGATCATAAATAGGATTATGATCACCTTTTGTTATTATATAATTTTTATCGATTTTAATAATTCTGTGAACTATAGGAACTTTTTGTCCATATATATTATATACTATAACATCTCCAATTTTCAAATTTTCAGTTCCTTTTACAATTAAAATATCTCCTTTCAGAAAACCATTTTTTATTGGCCATGAATCTATTTGCTCTTTTGTAAACCCAAGATTTTTTTCAAGATACTCATAATGATTTATTGGAGTTAATTCGTCATGTGTCATTGAATCAGAAACAACAGCAACTACAGGCATATCTGTTTTTAATGCTTTGCCCAGACTGAAATTTAATAAATATGCTACAATAATTCCTAATATAATATATTTTAATGTATCAAATGCTTCTTTTTCAATTGCTTGCATTATGCTCTACCTTTGCTTTCTCCTTTTACAATAGCACCTGCAATTAAATGCGCAACTCTTATTGGTTCTGGAATTAAACCATGAATACAAGATATTTTTAGTATTTTTTTAACATCTTGTGTTTTTAATCCTATAGATTGGTAGTAAATCTTTTTATTCTTTTCTATTCTGAAACATTTAATTTCTCCAGCATTTTTTATACATTTTATTCTTTTTTCAAAATTATCTAGTCTTTTAAGTGCATCTTCTATTTCTTTTAAATCTGGTTTTTTTCTAATAATAACAATTACTGGCAAGTTTGTCTTTTCATATAATTTAGAAATATCTACTATATTAAATCCGCCTATTGTTATTCCATCAAGCATAATGATTCTTAATTGTTTTTTATGTCTAGAAGAATTGATCGCTTTTATTAATTTCTGTGTTGCATCCAGTCCATCTACTTCTATTTCTGTTTTTAATATTCCATCTAAATAATTTCCGCCTCTATAAATAACTCCTATAACTGGAACTTTTGCTTTTTTTCTTGGAATAAACGGACCATCATCAAATCCTATAATTCTTATTTCTTTTTTGACAGATCTCAACATACGAAAAATAGTTAAATTTTTAACCTAATATGTATTATTTAACTTAAGGTGATTGTAATTCCAAAGAAATTATTCAAAGAAGTATCAGATAGGTTATTCCATAGAATATTTGTTTGTAGAAAATGTAAAAGTAAAATAAGAGCTGACTATTCTAAAGTTAAGGCCGGAAAAGTAAAATGTAGAAAGTGTGGAAGTAAATCTTTAAGGCCAAAACGTAAAGAAAAGAAGGCATAAATATGGAAAGTAAGCTTGTTAAAGAATGGATGAGTAAGAATTTGACACCATCCAAAGATTTTGAATTCTTTACAAGAAGAGAAAATTTAGTTATTGGCAAATTAAAAGATCAAGAAGCACAAGTAGAATATATATGTCCATATTGTAAATTCTATGAAATAAAATACATACAAATGGAAAAAGATAAATCTAACAAAAAGTTCAAAAGACCTAGATTTAAATGCTCTAGGTGTGGTAAAACTATACTTGTTGAATCTCTAAAGAAAAATAAATAAAAAAGATTTATACAACTTTAATTTCTCCTTTTCTAGGAACATTAAGTTGTAAATCTCCTCTAAATTCAGTTATATATCCACCTTTTATTTCTACTTTATCTCCAATATTCACTTCTTTTATTTTATTTCCCCATAATGGGAGCAGTATTTTACCTGAATCATCTTCTAGCGTTGCAGTAGCAACTCTTGTTGTATATCCAAACTTAGTTCTTACATCTCTGGGTTCACTCATATCAACTATTTCTCCTTTTACTTCAATATCGGTCATTCCTAATTTCAATTCATTTATTTTTTTCAATATCTTCACCTAAATCTTCTTTTTCAGGCTTTTCTTCAACCTTTTTTTCTTGTTTAGGAGCTTCTTCAATTACTTTTTCTTCAGCTATCTCTTTTTTTGTTACTGCACCAATTTTTTCAGCAACTGCAAATTTTGCTCTTACTTCTTTTATTTTTACTTTACATTTTTCTCCTTGTTTTGTATTTGGGATGAAAATAACAAAATTTTTAACTCTTGCTATTCCATCTCCTTTAGATCCGACTTGCGTTATTTCGACATCATATTCTTCACCAACATTTACTGGTTTTTCAAAATTTTCATTTCTTCTGTCGAATCTTCTTTTTTCTCCAAATTTAGTAAATTTGGAAAATCTTTCTATCATTTACATAACCTCCTTAAATTAAGTTAGAATCAGTTTCCTATTCTACCTCCAATATTCACTATTTTATATATATCTATAAATATCTTACCCTACGTACCCCAATTCTTTTTCTCCATTAGTTTTCAAAATCTTTTTTTGATATCTTTCTTCAAATTTCTTATAAAATTTAATTATATTTTCATCCAAACTATTTTTCGAAGATTTTAATGCTTTAATGAAATGTTCCATTTTTATTACTTTTGATTTTTTATTTTCTCTTAGTGCAATCATAGCAGCTTCTCTGCATAACGCTTCCAAATCTGCACCAGAGAAATTTTCTGTCATTTTAACTATTTTTTTCAAATTAACATCTTTTAATGGCATTTTTTTAGTTTTTATTTGTAAAATCTTTAATCTTGCCTTTTCATCAGGTTCTGGAACTAATATTTGTCTGTCAAATCTTCCTGGTCTTAATAAAGCAGGATCTATTATATCTGGTCTGTTAGTTGCAGCTATAACTATAACATCATGTAAATCTTCTAATCCAGATAATTCTGTTAATAATTGTGATACAACTCTTTCTGTTACTTCTTCTCCTCTACTTAATCCTCTCATTGGTGTTATTGCATCAATTTCATCAAAAAATATAATACATGGTGAAACTTGTTTTGCTCTTCTAAATAATTCTCTTATTTTTCTTTCAGACTCACCAACCCACATGCTTAATAGTTGTGGTCCTTTTACTGATATGAAATTTGCACCAGATTCAGTTGCTACAGCTTTTGCTAATAATGTCTTACCACAACCAGGAGGTCCATATAATAATACTCCTTTAGGAGGTTCAATACCCATTCTCTCAAAGTTATCAGGCATTGTTAGTGGCCATTCAACACTTTCTTTTAATTGTTGTTTTACATTTTCTAATCCACCAACATCGTCCCATTTTACATTAGGAACTTCTATAAGAACTTCTCTCATTGCTGATGGCTCAACAATCTTTAATGCATTTTCAAAATCTTTTTTGGTTACTTTTAATTTTTCTATAATTTCCTTTGGAAGTTCCTCTTCTTCTTTCCATTTTATTTTTGGAAGAAGTCTTCTTAATGCAAGCATTGCTGCTTCTTTACATAATGCCTCCAAATCAGCACCAACATAACCATAAGTAATTTCTGCTAATTCAGCTATATTTACATTTTTTGCTAAAGGCATGTCTCTGCTGTGAATTTCTAAAATTTCCTTTCTTCCTTTTTTGTCTGGAACTCCAATTTCAATTTCTCTATCAAATCTACCAGGTCTTCTTAATGCAGGATCTAATGCATTCTCTCTGTTAGTTGCAGCTATAACTATAACTTTACCTCTTTTCTTTAAGCCGTCCATTAATGTCAATAATTGTGAGACAACTCTTCTTTCAACTTCTCCTTTTGTTTCTTCTCTTTTTGGAGCAATTGAGTCTATTTCGTCTATGAATATAATAGATGGAGCATTTTTTTCAGCTTCTTCAAATATTTTTCTAAGATTTTCTTCTGACTTGCCGTACCACATTGACATGACTTCTGGTCCTGCAATTGTATAGAAATTTGCTCCTGATTCATTTGCAACTGCTCTAGCTAAAAGTGTTTTACCAGTTCCAGGAGGTCCATATAACAAAACTCCTTTAGGAGGTTCAATACCCATTTTTGTAAATAATTCAGGGTGTCTTAATGGAAGTTCGATCATTTCTCTTACTTTTTGTATTGCATGAGATATTCCACCAATATCCTCATAAGTAACAGATGGAATATTTCTAGTTTCTAATCCAAATCCTTTTGGTAATTGTGGTAATATTTCTATTTCAGTTTCTTCAGTAATTCTAACAATACCTTTAGGATCTGTATTTGTTACAACAAATCTAGTTTCTCCAGTTGGCGTAAAAAAGAATTCCTCAAAATCCATTCCAAAAAATTCTTGAAATATACTTGGAGTTCTATCATTTCTTCTTTTAACAACAGGAGAAGGAACTATGATATCGCCTTTTGTTAAAGGCCTATAATAAATATTATTTTTTATTAAACTAGGGCTGATTTGTACTATAATACCTTTTTGTGCAGGAGCTAGTGTTACTCTTTTTGCATCTTTAAAGTCAGCTTTTTTTATTTTGACTGTATCACCAACACCGACACCAGCATTTTTTCTAACAAGACCATCAATTCTTATTATATTTAGACCAGCATCTGATGGATAAGAACGAACAGCAATTGCACCTGTTTTTTTAGAACCCTCAATCTCTACTATATCACCTTCTTTTACTCTCATTTTTTGCATGCTTTTAGAATCTATCCTAGCAATTCCTCTACCAAACTCTTCTCTTTGAGTTAACTCGCCAATTTTTAATTCAACTACATCTTCATTATCTTTCTTAATCATCAAAACACCTCTTTAACATTTCTTCTTGTTCTTTGTCTAAAAGAACATCAAATTTATTCCATCTAATTTTATCTTCCCAATCTTCTAAGAATTCTATCATTTTTTGCATATGTTTTTCTAATATAATAAACATTGACTGATCAACTTTTAGATGTGGTATTTCATCTAGTAATCCGGTTCTTCTATATGTATATCTTTTTTCTTCTTTTTTAATGATTTGTTTCCATCCATAAAGTTCTCTAAAGAATTTATTCCTTTCATAGTTACTGCTAAATTTTTTAGATTCAACACTAAACGTTATCAAAATTGCTTTTTTTTCCATTGAATTCACATCTATTCAATCTTTATTTTTTTCATTTTCTTTTTTTCTGCCTTTGGCATCACTATTTCTAAAATACCATTCTTGTATGATGCCTTTACTTGATCTGGAATTATTTTGCATGGCAAATCTATTGATCTGTAAAATCCTTTATAAGACCTTTCTGCTCTTAGATAATTTTCTTTTTGTATCTTTGCTTCAGCTTTCTTTTCTACTTTTACTGAAAGAGTATTTTCTGTTACACTAAGTTGAATATCATCTTTTTCAACTCCTGGTATTTCTATTGATGCTATTAGTTCTTTTTCTGTTTCTCTCAAGTCAGATAAAGGTTCTCTAAAGAAATGAAAATCATCTCTTTTTTCGGATAAATATCTATTAAATTCTGAAGATTCCCAAAATGTATTAAAAAATCTATTCATTTCTCTTTGAAATCTTTTCATTTCTTCAAATGGGTCTCTCCACATAATTATCACCTTATTTAGTGTTTATTTACACTATAAAATAGAATTAATTATTTATAAACTTTTCGATTTTGAAGTATTTTTTAATTCTTATTTGACAAATATTATAAGATAAAAATGATTCTCACAAAAAAGGAAATATTAAGAGAAATCAAAAAGAAAAGAATAAAGATCATTCCCTTTGATATAAAATCACTAGGACCTGCCTCATTAGATTTAACATTAGATAATAAAATTAGAATTTTTGAAAATATTGATCATACTATTGATATTTTTGAAAATACTGATTATTCAAAAATTACTAAAAAGAAAATAATAAAAGATAAATATATAATAAAACCAGGAGAGCTAGTTTTGGGTATAACAAAAGAAAAAATTACTTTACCAGAAGATATTTGTGGATGGCTAAGCTCTAGATCAAGATTTTCAAGATTAGGATTAATGGTTCACATTACAGCTCCTTTTGTTCAACCAGGAGTTTCTAATAAACAAGTTTTGGAAATTTATAATGCAGGACCAAATAATCTAGGATTGATTCCTGGAACAAAAATATGTCAATTTATATTTGAAAGATGTGAAGGAAAAGCAAAATACACTGGAAAATTCAAAGATCAAAAACTCTGACAGTGAAAAATTTATTATTTTTTAAAGTTTTACTAAACGAAGACATAATAAAATATTTTAATTTGGCAATTAATACACCTCTAAACACTTTTTAAACTAATTTTAATGTAAAAAAGTTTATAAGGCAGAAATTTCAAATTTAAAATATGAAATGTTTTGGAGGCGATGTAATTGATGAGAGGGTTTAATGTAAACTTCTTTAATAAAAAAATATTTGGATTTATGATCGCCTTTTCATTCATATTTTTGGTTAGCGTAAGCTCTGCACTTGC
>JAFCEW010000012.1 GCA_017608955.1 Candidatus Aenigmatarchaeota archaeon
TAAACTACCATCCCATTCAACTGCTGTTGTTAAATATACTGCATAATCTAATCCGTCTCTAAATTGATTCCACCATATTGTATGATGTTTTGAAATTCCGCCGCCTATTAATAATCCTCCTGTTCTTTTTGCATTCCAAGCTAAATCACTTAATAATGTTTCATCTTTTAAAAGATCTATTCTAAAATCATGATCTTGATAAAATTGCCATAATTGATAACCAACTGCACCATCAGTTATTCCAGGAATTATAACTGGTATTTGATTTTTATACGCCCAATATAAAATCGAATCTTTATTATTAATTTTCTTTCCCAGTTCCCAACATAATTCATATGTTGACCATTCTTTTTTCTTTTTATAAATTTCTTCTAAAAATTCTGTCATAACTTTTTCAATTATAATTCCATAAGAATCTTTTGGGACAAGAACATTGCCTAATCTATAGATATCTTTTTTATGTAGTTCTCTATCATCCATTTGAAATTTTCCTTCATAATAATGCTTAAAACTTCTGGCCAAATCATGATCTAATGTTCCACATGTAGTTATAATTACATCAAAATATTTTTCTTTGACACAATCTCTTATAACTCCTCGTGTTCCTGTTGCTGTTATACAAGCAGGAAATGATAAAAATTTTAAACAATCTTTATCTCTTATCATAGCTTCAATTATATCTACGCTTGTTGCTAAATGTTTTGCAGAAAATCCTCCTGCTATAGACATTTGTTTAATCAAATCATTTATTGTTTGTTTCTTAGTTTGTATATCAACTACTTTCTTCATAAAAATCCCTCCAATGTTTAGATAAAATCTATAGAAACAGTTCAAGGTGTTTTTATCTCAAACATCAAAAAATAGTTAAATTTACAGATTTAAAAGTATTTTGTTAGAGACTATGAATATTTTAGACAAAATAAAGCAAGACTTAGAAAAAGATTTGAAGAAAATATCTTTGCTTAAACATGAAAATATACAACAAACTCTGCGAAAACCACCACAATCAAGTTTTGGTGATCTTTCAACTGGTATTTGTTTCAAATTAGCAAAAAAATTAAAAAAATCTCCAAATCAAATTGCAGAAGAAATTTCAAAAAAAATAAAATTATCTAAAAAAATTCCTGTTAGTAAATTTGAAGCAAAAGATGGATATATTAATTTCTTTTTTGATTATGAAAAGTTAAGTGAATTGACTCTAAAAACAATTCTAAAACAAAAAGAAAAATATGGATCATCCAAAAAGAAAAAAGAAAAAATAATGATAGAATTTTCTCAACCAAACACAAACAAGCCAATGCACATTGGTCATGCAAGAAATACTTTTTTGGGTGATAGTCTTTCAAATATTTTAGAGTTCAGCGGGTATAAAATAACACGAGCAAATTATCTAGGAGATACAGGACTACATATAGCAAAAGTAATTTTGATGTATAAGATGTTTGGAAAAAATAAAAAGCCAGATATAAAACCAGATCATTTCATTGGAAATTTATATATAAAATTTGAAAAAGAAGCGAAAAAAAATCCAGATTTAACTGAAGAGGCAAAAGAAATACTAAGAAGATATGAACAAGAAGATAAAGAAATTATTAAAATATGGAAAAAATTAAGGGAATGGGCACTTAAAGGATTGAATGAAACTTATAGAAGATTAAAAATAAAATTTGATGTTGATTTTTTCGAAAGTGAATTTGAAAAAGAAGGAAAAGAATATGTAAAAAAACTTCTTGAAAAGAAAATAGCACATAAATTAAAAGATGGTGCTGTTGTTGCAGATCTGGAAAAATATGGATTACCATCAACTATAATTTTAAGGGCAGATGGAACAGCACTTTATCATACAAAAGATTTGGCATTGGGAATCAAAAAATTTGAAAAATATAAAATAGACAGGTCAATTTATGTAGTTGGTTCTGAACAGAAAATGTATCTAAAACAAATTTTCAAAATGATTGAGTTATTGGGATATAAAAAAGCAAATCAATGTTATCATTTACCATATGGATTGGTGATGTTGCCAGAAGGAAAAATGTCTTCTAGAAAAGGAAATGCTGTTCTTTTAGATAATATGTTGAATGAATTAAAGCATCTAGCTTATAAAAAAGTTGAAAAGAATAATCCAAATCTTTCTGCTCAGGAAAAAAATATAATTTCAGAAAAAATTGCAATTGGTGCATTAAAATATGCATTAGTAAAAATATCACCTGAAAGAAATGTTCTATTTAATAAAAAAGATGTAATAAAATTCGAGGGAAATACTGGACCTTATTTACAATACTCAAATGTAAGAATAAATAGTATTCTCAAAAAAGCAAAGAGATGGAAACAGAATTTAAAGAATGAGAAATTAACAAAACAAGAAAAGAAATTAATAAACAAATTAATAGAATTTCCAATTGTAGTAGAAAAAGCATCAAGTGATTACAGACCGCATTATATTTGTAATTATATTTATGAATTATCAACAATTTTCAATGAATTTTATCATGCATGTCCGGTTATAAAATCAGAACAGAAAGATTTTAGACTAACATTAACAAAAGCAACAGGTATTGTAATTGAAAATGGATTAAATCTTTTAGGAATAGAAATTCCTAATAAGATGTAATAATTAAATTCCAAACAATTCTGCAAAAAATAAAACAATTAATATAACAGGTATCACGAATTTAACTAAATAAATCATTAGAGAATATTTAATAAAATCAATAATGAAATTAAATATTCCTTTAACTGTTAAATGTCTGTAATCTAATTTTTCTTGTTTTTCAACTTCTCTCATTAAAAATTCAGGTTTCCAGAACCAGCCTACTATTATACATGTAACAGCAGCTGATAAACTTATAAATAAAGTCCCGAAAATGAAATCAAGTGATTCTAGAGAAAATATACTAAATACAACCAATGATCCAATTGCAAATAATCCTAAAGTTGAAAATATAGTTGATCTAGTTCTGCTTATTTTTAGTTCATCATTAAGATTTCTTACAATTAATTCAAACATAGAAACTGATGATGTAATTGCAGCAAAAAATAATAACATGAAAAATGCGATTCCAAATAACCAGCCATAACTCATTACCTCAAATATTTTTGGAAGTGTTATAAAAGCCAATGCTGGACCTTGATCAGGATCAGCACCAAATGAAAATACAATTGAAAATATTAACAATGCTCCCAATAAGGCAATTAAAGTATCAGCTGCAGCAATCAGACCTGTTGATCTATAAATATCCTCTTTTTTCGAAATATAACTACCATATGTCATAAGAATGCCATAACCAGCTGACAAAGAAAATAATGCCTGGCCACAAGCAAATATCCAAGTCTTTGGACTAATAAATCTCACAAAATCTGGTTTCATATAAAATTTTATTCCTTCTATAGCATTTGGTAAAGTCAATGCTTTTGCTAATAAAATAATTATAAGAATGAAAAGAAACGGAACAGTATATCTGCAGAATTTTTCTATTCCTTTTTTTATTCCAGCTTTTACAACAACAGCAGTCGCAATAAGGCTAACAGTAAAGAAAAATAAAGGCAATTTGCTTGATGAAAAAGCACTGAACTGAATAAAATTTCTGAACAAATAAAATACAAAATAAGCTAAAGACCATCCAGTTACTACAAGATAATATCCTAGAATAACAAATCCAGTTACTAAGGGTAAAATCGCTAACCATTTTATCTTTTCCTTGATATTTTTAAAAACAGTCAATATTGATCCACGAAAATGTTTTCCAGCTCCAATTTCTAAAAGCATAACAGGAATTCCAAATATTAGAATAGTTATAAGATAAGCCAGAACAAAACTGCCTCCACCATTTTCTCCGACTATATAAGGAAATCTCCATATATTACCTAAACCAACTGCTGATCCAATTGATGCAAGAACAAATCCAAGCTTGCCCCATCTTTCTTTCATAACATATTTATTATGTTTTGAAAATTTAATAAAACTTTAATTGAATATATATTAGTATTGATAAAAATGAATAAAGAATTTAAACAATCATTAATAAAATCATGGAGATCTATCTATAATCTTTTACCAGTATTGATTGGAGTTATTTTACTCATAAGTTTAGTCAACGCTCTAATGCCAAAAGCATATTATTCTAAATTATTTAGTAAAAATATATTTTTAGATTCAATTATTGGTAGTGGATTAGGGAGCATTATGGCAGGTAATCCAATTACCAGTTATATACTTGGTGGAGAATTTTTAAAGCAAGGTATTAGTTTAGTTGCTGTGACAGCATTTATGGTTGCATGGGTTACTGTAGGGATAGTTCAATTACCAGCTGAATCATTAATGTTAGGTAAGAAATTTGCTATTATGAGAAATATATTGAGTTTTCTATTTTCGATTATGGTTGCAATAGTTACAGTCTTTGTATTGGGATTAATATGAAACAAACTGAAAAAAGTTATATAGGATATTATTTTTTAATAGTTGTAGTTATACTTTATGCAATAGTTTTTTTAATCAATCCAATAAAAATTTCAGAATCATTAAATTTTACTATTAAAATTTTCAAGCAGATAATTCCACTTTTTGTTATTGTTTTTGGTTTGATGGTAATAATTAATCAATTTGTTACTCCTAAAAGAATAAGCAAATATCTTGGGGAAGAGGCAGGAATAAAAAGATGGTTTATTGCTATAGGAGCAGGAATTATTTCAACAGGTCCAATTTACATGTGGTACCCAATGTTAAAAGAATTAAGAAAAAAAGGGGTTAACAACGGATTTATTGCTACATTTCTCTATAACAGAGCCGTTAAGCCACCATTAATCCCTATGATCATATATTATTTTGGTATTAAATTTACTGTGATTTTAACAATAGTAATGATTATATGTTCTGTAATACAAGGTTTAATTATTGAGAAAGAGGTGAAAATATGAAAGTTGCAATTTCATCTGTTGGTAAAGATGAAAATTCTGAAATTAGTTTGGTTAGTGGAAGAGCAAATTATTATTTGATATTTGAAGATAAGAAACTTGTAAAAGCAATAAAAAATCCATTCAAAATTGGTGGTGGTGGAGCAGGATTTGGTGTTGCTCAAATGCTTGCTGATGAAAAAGTTGATTTAGTAATAAGCGGAAGATTTGGACCAAATATGAAACAAGCATTAGAAGAAAAAAATATAAAATATAAAGAAATTTCTGGAATAAGTATTAAAGAAGCACTTGAAAAAATTTAACTCTTTTTCTTTATATAGATTTCTTTAAAGAACTCTTTTTGCTCAGTTCCAACTTTTCCTCTGCTTGCTAGATGCAATAAAGGCAGAAAATTATTAATTATATTTTCTCTTTCCCATTCATGAACTATTTTAGAAAATTCAACTTTATCAGATTTTAATTTTAATAAAAATGTATCTATTTCTGACATAAGATTATTTATTCTAATTTCAATATCTATTTCGTCTGTTGCTAAATTATTTCTTATTTTTCTTCCAAGTCTATTTCTTATACTTTCCTTCTTTTCCTTAACTTTCATAGCTTTTTTAAGAGCATCTATTAATTCATCTAATGTAACTCTTCTTTTTGGCCTTCTTTTAACAGGACTTTTCAATTCAAGATTAGTCGCTTGTTCTTTTAATCTCAATAATTCTTCATCAAATTCTTGGCCATAAAACGCTGAACCACTAGACTTTTCAAATGGAGAAAATATTTCACATTTAAGTTTTAAAAGTAATGCGGCAACAACCACAACTTTCGCAGGAATTCTAAAATCAAGCATTTTCATTTTTTCTATATAATTTAAAAAAGAATCTGTGAGTTTTGTTATATCAATATCCCATGGATTAAGATTTTCTAATGTAACAATAGAATAGATTATATCTTCCCATGATTGCTTTTCCATTACCATTTTCAAAATATTTTCTTCTTCCATCTAATTCACTTCTATTTCTGGCAATTCCAATCCCAATATTTTCGATTCTCCATTTTCCAAAGAAAGACCATAAACTCTATTACCCTGTTTTATTGTATAATCATTATGTGTAATAACAATAAATTGTTCATTTTCTGAAAGTTTTTTTAACATCTTTGCAATCTTTTTTGAATTAACCTTATCTAATGCTGCATCGATTTCGTCCAAAATATAAAATGGAGCAGGTTTGTATTTCTGAACTGCAAATAAAAATGCCAGAGCAGTTAATGATTTTTCTCCTCCAGACATTGCATCAATATTTAATAGAGTTTTTCCACCAGGGCTAGCTTTAATCATTAACCCACTTTCTATATCAACAGGATTCTCAAGCTCTATAGATGCAGTTCCGTTTGTCATTTCTCTGAAAATTTCTTTGAAATTTTTATTTATTCCTCTTAAGCATGTATAGAAAACATCTCTTCTCTTTTCTTCTATTTTATTCATCATATTTTCAATAGATTTTTTTTCTTCACTTATTTTATCATATTTTGATTTTAACTTGTCAAATTCAACTTTAAATGCATCATACTCATCAATCGCTTTCATATTTACTAAACCAAAAGAACTTAATGTATTACTTATTACTTTTATTTCTTCTTCCATTTTTTCTGGATCTTCGTCTACATATTCTGTTTCTTTATATTTTTCGACTTCAATCTTCCAATTTTCCATTTCAGCTTCAGTCTTGGCAGATTTAATTTTTAATCTATTTATTCTACTTTGCAATTTCAATCTTTCTTCAAATAATTCATTTCTTTTAACTTTCATTTGTTCAAGTTCTTCATCAATTTTTTTTCTTTGCTTTTCTAAATCTAAAGCTCTTGTTCCACTTTTCTGTTCCTTTTCCCTTAATTCATCCAATTTCTTATTTAATTGTCCGATTTCAATTCTTAGAAAATTAATTTCTTCTTCTAAATCTTTTTTGCTTTGTTCATAAGAATCTATTTCAGCAGATGAGAAAGTAGATTTTTTTGTATAGAAACCACCAATCATTGCTCCGGATTTTTCAGCTAAATCACCATCAACTGTGACCATTCTTACCTTTCCAATTCCAATATCTCTTGCAACCCCTAAATTTTCAACAACTATTGTATCTCCAAATATATACTTAACTGCAGAATCATATTTTGTGTCATATTTTATCAAGTCAGAAAGTAAACCAACTACTCCAGGCCTTTTTAATAATCTTTTTTGATCAAGTGTCAATTCTCTTTTTCTAATTCTGCTTAATGGTAAAAATGTTGCTCTTCCCAATTTTTCATTTTTTAAAAAATTAATACAGCTAATTGCTGTCTGAGGACTATCAACAACAAGATTTTGTAATCTAGATCCAGCAGCACTATCAACTGCAATTTCATAATCTTTAGGAACTTTAATTATATCTTTTAATGTTCCAAATATTCCAGATTTTTTCAATCCTAGAATTTCTTTAACAGCTTTTCTTAATGAAAATCCTGTATCAGAAATAGACTTTAATTTTTCTATGATATTATTTAATCTTTCTATTTCTCTTTCATTTGATTCAATCTTATCTTTATTTCTTATTATTTTATTTTTAATTTCTTCTATATCTTCTCTTATTCCAGCTTCTTTTGATTTCATAAATATTTCTTCTATAATTCCTTCTCTTCTCTTTTCTGTGTCTTCTATTTCTTTTTCCAATTTGTTTATTTCTTGTTCAAGTTCTGTAATTTTCTTTTCAGAATTTTCTATTTCTTGTTCAGTTGATTTGAATTTTTCCTGTTCAGTTGTAAATTTTTTATGTGCAAGAGATGCTTCTAATTTTTCTAATCTGGCAGTTAGTTCTTTGAATCTTAGTGCAGCATTTCTGTCTGCTTCTAATTGTTGCAGTCTTTCCAATCTTTCTGTTAGAATAATTTCAACTTCTTTTAATTTCTCAGCAACTTTATCTAAGTCTCTTTGTGCTTTTTCTTTTTTTTCATTATAATGGCTTATTCCAGAGATTTCATCTATAATTTCTCTTCTTTCCTGAGGATTCATTTCAATTATTTGTGTCACATCACCTTGCATGATTATATTAAATCCATCAGGATAAATTCTAGCAGAAGATAATAGTTCTAAAACCTTTTCTCTTGTTGTTGTTTTCCCATTTATTTTATAGGTACCAATTCCTTTTTTGTTTACTTTTCTTTTGATAGATATTTCTGGAGCATCTATATTAAATAAATTATCAGAATTATCTAGCCATAATGTGACTGATGCATATTCTGATGGAGGAATATTTTTATTTCCATGATAGATCAATTCATGTAATCTTCCAGCTCTCATTGCTTTTGTTGATGTACTTCCTATAACAAAAGAAATTGCATCAACTATATTAGATTTTCCAACACCATTTGGTCCACAAAAAACATTAAATCCTGGAAAAATTGGTATAGATACCTTTTTCCTGAATGATTTGAATCCTTGTATAGTTAGACGTGTTATTCTTGTCTTCATATAGCTCAACTAGAGTGCGTTGTTTAGCAAGATATAAACAATTAACCAAACAAGAATATAAGTTAAAAATGTATTTGAGATAATCCATTTCCAAAGTTTTTTTACTGTTACTTTTTTTGAAATTGGGACTATAGTGCAAAAATACAGTCCAAATACAAGAAGAAATATCATACTAGTGCTTTTCAAATAGTATGATATAAAGCCAACAACGCAACCTAATATTGTATATAATATTGCTGCGGTCTGTTCTTTTTTCATACTATTATTTTTATTTACAATTTTAAATGAGTTTTTCTTTTTTTGTAAATCTAGATTTTTCATTTCTGTATTTTAACCTCTGGAAGTAGTGAATTTACAATTTTTAACACCTAGCTAGAGTTCCAAATTTATATAGACATTTTAAATCGAGCTATTTCTTATGAGAGAAAAAATTGATAGAAAATTTTCAGATTTTTCTAAACAGCTCTTTGACTTTGGAGGTGAAGAAAATGGGTGAAATTTATAAAACTAATCGAGATGATGGAATAAGAAAATCATTAGGAGAATACGGTAAACTTATTCCAATTTGTGGTGGATGTTTTGCTTCAGGAATAGCATATTTTGGTGGTACTATTGGTGGAATGATAAAATATGCAGGATCACAAATTCCTTACTTGTTAAAAGCAAATAATATATATGATTCCTTCTGGGATAAAGCAGGAGATGTTGCATCAAATATGTTGCATAGTGGATATGATACAGGAGCAAAATTAGCACCCTTAGGATTTTTTGCTGGATTGTTTCTTACTGTCAAATTTAAAAACATGATAAAAGATTTTTTCGGAAAATAATGGAGGTGAGAATAAATGGGTGTTGAAAGTTATTTGCCAGATAAAAAAAGTATTGGCTACAGTATTATCAGTTTCTTTTTAGGGGCTTGGGCAAAAGATAGAATATCAGGATATATAAACAAAAAACTTGATAATTTTTCAGAAAAAGTAGGAGAAAATATAGCAAAAAATATCTATCAACAAAATTCTAATCCAACTTCAGGAACATCACAAGATAAATGTGACCAGCAACCAGCCATTGATTATGCACAACAACTTTATAATGCATTTACAGCGCAAACTGAAGCAATAAAACAACAAACTAGCTTATTAGAAAAATTGCCAGATAAAATTGCATATAGAGTTGAAAAAACAGTGGAAAAGACAATAAACAAGACAAAGAAAAAATAGTGATGTTAAAATGCCAGAGGATCCAGTTGATGAAGTCTTAGGAATTTTTTACGGAATTCAAAAAGCCGCAGAAACTTTTGAAAATGCTTTCAGTGAATATAAGAAAAAATCAGAAAATGTTGATACAGAAGAAATTGTTCAAAATGTAGTTTCAGAATTGCTCAGAAGATATAACATAGATGATGTTGATAGTATACAAAATCTTTTGCCAGAAAAGTATAGAGGAATTTTCAAAATGTTCAAATCTGTTCCTTGGAATCATACAGTGGATATAATTTCAATGGCATTAAAAGAAACTGGTAAGACTGAAAATGGAGGATATGAAACAACAGAAAAAGTATTACAAAAGTATATTGGAAAATTCATAGGAAGTAAAATTAAAAGTGCAGTCAAGTCTTGGTGATAGAAATTGACGATCATTTTAATAAAATTATGGAATATGAATCAAGACTTGCCAGTTTAGCTGTTACAGAAGCAATAGCAAAATATTTGAATGAAAACGTAGAAGAAAAAAACCAAAGGAAAAAAGAATTGTATGAACTTAAAAGAGAAATAATCTCTGCAGATATAAACAGTTATTACAAAGATAGTTTTTTAAAAACAATAGATAATTATTTTGGTTTGTTGGAACCTGAAAAACAGAATAGACAAAATGATTTATTAAATATTTTATTCCCAGCAGGAGTTGGATTTATTCTTGGTATTCTAGCCAAAAATTACTTTGATAATGCAATTGATTATACCGCTAATAGATTTGAACAAGGAATTATGAAAGGAATTAGAAAAGAGTTGATGAAAAATGAATAATGGATATATGTTAGAAAAACTTACTGCTAAATTATATCAGAAAATAGGATTTAATGTAGAGCAAGATATAACTCTAAAATGTAAGAGCGGATCTATACATCAAATAGATTTAATAGCTAGTAAAGGCATGTGGCCCAAAAAAGAAACAATATTTATCGAATGTAAATTAAGGAC
>JAFCEW010000013.1 GCA_017608955.1 Candidatus Aenigmatarchaeota archaeon
TTCTGAACATATTTCAATAAATTTTTTTGGATCACTCTTCTTTAGCATATCCGCCACCTGTAGTTCCTGACACCATTATATATGCAGTTATATTTATTACTACTATTAATCCTCCTGCTATTAACAACAGCATTAAGATTATAATAGGTAATGAACTTAATTTACAGATATTTAAGTTTTTATTTGTTCCACATTGTGTTCTGATTTTGTTAATACTGTCAAATATATAGAATAAAACAAAAATAGCTACAAATACAACAACAAGACCAATTCCTATAATTTTCAAATTCATAGCCATATTTATTTCCTCTTATATGGATATCTATAAATGCTATTACATTTCTTACATTTAATAATTATACATTTATTTTTTGAATCTAGCCTGATAGAACATGTTTTTCCAGGTATTAGGAGAGTATCACATTTTTTGCAGAGTTTCCTTTTTATTTTTTTTGATAGTCTTACATTGTATCTCATTCCAATTTTTTTTGCTAATGATATGTATCTTGATTCATTTTTTTCCTTAGCTAATTTTAACAATTTTTTTATCCTTTCTTTAGCTATTCTTATTTGCCATGATGGTTTTCTTCGTTTTTGCATAAATAATTAATTGGAATAGAAATTATTATAAAAATCTATCATAACCGATGAGTGATAATTATTTAAATTTTTCTATTAATTGTTAAATAATAGGTGATGTAATGAAAAAATTACTTTTAGGAATAGGATTTTTAATATTATTAAGTTTATTTTCAACAAATGCATTTGCATGGCATTGTGAGTATGATGATGATTGTATAGATTCTTGTACAAATGGTCATTTTGAGAAAGGATTCTGTGATAAAAATGGTCCTGGTGATTATGAAAGTGGATGTTATTGGATACACCAACCAGAAAAGGATTATTTATGTCAGTCAACAACAACCACAATAACTACATTACCACCAATACCACCTGTACCAGGTCAAGTATGTTATATTATTGTAACTGTTGTAGATGATGACACATCAATTCCTTTACAAGGAGCAACTGTTAAATTAGATGCAAGTAATCCTCAAACAACACCATCTGATGGAACAGTATATTATTACTATGTTTCTCCTGTAAATCAATATCATACAATTTCAGCATCAAAATCTGGATATGAATCTGATTCAAAACAAGTTTATTGTAAATGTGGTCAAACTCATTATATAACACTAAAATTAGAAAAAGAACAACCAACACAGTGTATTCTAGATATTTATACTTATGATGACGATTGTCATGGTTCTTTAGAGACAAAAATATATGTTGATGGAAAATATAAAGGAGAAAATGATCATATAGCCGTAACAGTTGATGAAGGAACGCATATAGTTGAAGCTATGAAAGATTGTTATCATTCAGAATCAAAAACTGTTTCTTGCAATGGCGGAGAAATTGAAACTGTAAATTTATATCTTGAAGAATGTAATGATTGTGATTGTGATGATGATTATGAAATAAAAGTTTATAATGTGGATACAGATCCAAGTTCAGTGGATAAAGGAGATGATATTGAAATAGAAGGTAAAGTCAAATTAATACAAGCACCTTCAGGAGATCATGATATAACAGTCAAATGGTATATTGATGGTGACTTGATAAAAAGAAAAACATATTCCTTAGAAGAAGGAGAATCAAAAGTGGTATCTTATACTTATGATACAGATGATTTGGATAATGGATATCATACTGCTAAGATTAAAGCAATTGTAGATGATGAATCAGATTCAGATACCCAAGAATTTTATGTAAAAGAACATGAAGATTATGAAGATTATGAAATAGATGTTGGATATATAAGCTTAGACAATACGCATCCTAATTTAGGAGATATATTAAGCGGGTCTGTACCAATAGAGCTTGAAGAAGCAGAGGATTTACCAGCATATATTGATGTTAGATTATATATTGATAATCATTTAGAATATACAGATTCAATAAAATATTATCATTTACAAGAAAAAACATATCAATTCTCAATAGATTTAGATCATTATTCTGAAGGAGAACATATTATAGAAATAAAAGCAATAGTAGACGGAGTATCTGATTCGTCTGAAAGAGATTTCACAATTGAAAGTAATGGAGTATATTTAGATGGAAATGAACACTGCTTATCATACTATAGAATGTGGAATAAAGAGAATTTAATTCCTGGAAAAGATTCTGAAATTTATGTTAAAATATTAAATTGCGGATATAAAACAGAACCTTATGTAAAAGTTAGATTAAATGCTTTTGGTCATAATTATGATAAATATATAGGAAGTTTAGATCCTTATGAATCAAGAGAAATAACATTTATAGTACAAGTTCCAGAAGACGCTTCTGGTCAAACAACATTTTATGGAAAAGTATGGAATTCATATACACAAAACATAAAACAAAAAGATTTTGTTATTTATAATTCAATTCCATTTATAGAAATAGAAGATGAATATAAAGCAAAAACATGCAGAACAAATAAGATAACATTTACTATAAGAAATAATGGACATGTTGAAGGCATATTTAACTTAACTCTAATTGGAGACGCATCTTCATGGATTACTGGATTACCTGAGTCAGTTCAAATAAAACCACACCAAAAACATGATATAACATTATATGCAGATATACCATGTGACACAGAACCAGATGTTTATCCATTTAAAATAATTGTAATGAATGGAGATGAAATTGTTGGGTCATCTCAATTAAGGGTTGTCAGAGGATTTACTTGGAACTGGCCAACAGGATGGACAATAAGAGGTAGAATTATGTCTTGTTGTAAAATAATAATTATAATTTTATTAATTGTATTAGTAATGCTTTGGTTATATTGGAAAGCATATAGAATTAGAAAAACTCCAATTTAAATCCAATTTTAATTTAGAGTAAATTTAGAGAGCCTCAACCGGGAATTGAACCCGGGACCTCTACATTACCAGTGTAGCGCTCTACCAACTGAGCTATTGAGGCACTCTATGATGTTTCCAAATTTTCATCTTTTTTATCTACTACTTTACAAAATTCTTTGAAATCACAAAATTTGCATAATCTTGATTCCTTTTTTGGAAATTCTTCAATTATAGGTTTCTTATTTCTTATCTCTTTTATATCATTTTCAATTTCTTTTATATCAAGTTCAGATATTGGATAAAATACACTTTCACCAGTTCTTAAATAATAAAATGAAATATGTTTGGGTAGTTCTCCAAATGTTTGTTTCCATAAATATGCATATGCCTTTCCTTGTTTCAGATGTGAATCAGGAATAAAATGAGGTAAACTACATTTTGATGTTTTATAATCAACAATTGCTATTCCTTTTCCAAACAAGCTCATGGTTTTATCAACAAAACCACTTATATCTTCATTTTTTATTTCCAATTTCATTTCTCTATTTTTTGGAAAGAAAAATCTTTGTAGATCTTGCTCAAACCATTCAGAATTTTTATTTAATTCTTGTAATTTATTATGTAAAGAATAAGATAATTTTATTGCATAAAAATTTAAAAATTCTTTTGTCTCGTCAAATAATTTTTTCTTTTCAGAATTATTTTTAAAGCAATCTTTATATTTTTTCCCGATTTCAGACCATTCACTTTCTAGTAATTTGAACAATATATCTCTAAATTTTTTCCATATTTTTTCCCAGTTTTCTTTTTTATCTATTTTTGTTAAATCAACAAAATCAAAAAAATTTTCTAATACTTTATGAGTTATACTTCCTCTAACTTTAGCAGCACTAGGTTTTTCTTTTAATCCTTTAATATAAATATAAAAAAATTTCCTAGGACAGGTATAATAAGTTGAAATTGCAGTGGGTGATAACCTGATTCTATTAGTTTCTTTTTGTAAAAAATCCTTTAAAATCATGTAGTATATTATAGTCAAAAACAATTATATGTTTTTATAAAAAGAAAAAAATAAAAAAAGGGATTTAAATATCCCTTGCTTTTAGTGTTCTTCTACCATTTGCTCTTGCTCTTTCCCCTGCTCTTCTTACTAAGGTTGCTACATCTGCATCAAGAGCTTTTAAGAATTCTTCACTTACATTATATTTTCCTTTTACCAATGCTCTAACAGCATTTTTTACAATTACTGCCATTTATTTTACACCCCCAATTAAAAATCAAAAAGCGCCTTTAAACGGTCTTTTTGCTATAAATATAAAGGATGTGTATCTTTAAAAAGCTTACGTTTTTGGGTGTTTTAAGGCTATATTTTGATTTTTGTCATTATTTGCGGAAATGGTTGTAATTTCAATAATATACCAGATATTATTGGGCCGAACAAAACAATACAACCTGTTAATAAAAATACAGAGGAAAAGCGAAAGCCCATAATAATTACTGTTGCATCTAATAAAGGACCTGTTATAGCTCCAATTTTTTGTGTAGCAATATATATACCGTCATACTGACCTCTCTTGGCTTTTGGTATTAGTCTATGTAAAAGAGATAGGCTAGCTGGTGTTGCTATAGAAAGACCAAAAGAAAATAATAAAGCAGATATAATTGTATATAAAAATGTAGTTGCATTACTCAAAATAAAAATAGAAACACTTATTATAATATATGCAATAAATAAAGGAAGTTTTGCTCCTACTCTATCTTCTAAAACTCCAAATATATATTGACTGAATATCATAAAAACCTGTACACCAGCAAAAAACATACCAATTTCAACTATATTTATTCCTTGCTCTAATGCAAATAAAGGAAATATCATTAATCTTATTTCACTAAATAATGCC
The DNA here is from genome assembly GCA_017608955.1 of Candidatus Aenigmatarchaeota archaeon. Lineage (GTDB taxonomy): Archaea > Aenigmatarchaeota > Aenigmatarchaeia > CG10238-14 > CG10238-14 > JAFCEW01. Next base: position 4,769 of record JAFCEW010000013.1, read on the forward strand.
AAGCAGAATCCTAATACAGCTAGTGCGATCAACCCTTTTTTATAAGAAAAATATTCTTCATATTCATCTCTCATGTCTATGTCAATCTCTAGTTTCTTTTTTCTCTTCTTTTTGAGTGTTTCTTTCAAAAAAAAGATTGATACTATAAAAACAATGAATAAAAATATACTTGATAAGATGAAAACAGATTTTATACCATATGATGCGACAATAAAACCACCTATAACAGATGATAAGACAACACCAACTTTAGTGAGTGATTTATAGATGCCAAAGAATGTTGCAGATGATTTTTTCTTTACAATGTCTTGTGTATAAGCATATGTTATCGGAGTCATAAGTGCATGAGAAATTGCATGAAATATTCTTACACCAATTAAACAAAAAATAGATTTAGCAAATACAAGTACATAAAAAATGGGTGTGAGTGCTTTAGTGAACATACCACTTAATATCATAGATTTTCTCCCTATTTTGTCAGATAATTTTCCAAATATCGGATCAGCAATCAATGCAACAATAGAAAAGGAAGAAAATACGATAGCTATTTGAAAGATTGATAATCCCATTTCGTTGAATAAAAGTACTTGAAATGGTCCATATAAATTAGAAAGAGACCATATAGTCATAATAAATGTAAAAATGTAAAAATTTTTCATAATAATATTTCCTTATTGTGTATTAAATAATTTATCAAGATTAATTTATCTCTAAGAAAATTTTTTCATTACTAATTACATTTAATAATTTTTCTAATTTTTTTAGTTTGTATTCTCTATCTATCTGTATTGATTTTATTTCTTTTTCAATTCTTTCTTTTTCATTAATTATTTCTTGTATTTGCTTTTTTGATTTGTTTATTTCAATTTCTAAATTTCTTTTTCTTTGGAAAATTTGATTTGATGCTATTTTTTCTTCTTGAATCTTTAGATTTTTTGAAAGGTTTGAATATTCCTGCAATATTCTTTCTATTTCATTTTTTTCTATCATTTCTTCTATAATAGCTAAGAACTTGTCATTGTTTTTAAAAGATATCTTTTTTTCAAGTATATCTCTTTTCATATTCTTGATTTGAGACATAAAAATTTGCCCTCTTGGATCTTCAGACAAAATAGACTCAAATGATTGATGTATATAATCATCTAAAAGTTTATTCTTAATAGACCAATTATATTTTTTTAAAGGTTTTTCTAATTTTGCGATTAGTTCTATAAAATTAGTTTTTTTATTTTGCATTAGCATTTTTATTTGTTCTCTAGTTTTTTGTTCTTTTAGAAAGTTCTTCCAGTCGTCACTGTTAAGCAATTTATTTAATTCATTTTCAATTTTTTCATCTTTATTTCTTGCTTTTTCTAATATTCTATTCAATTCATGTATTTTATTTTCATTTTTCAATTTTTGTGTTAAATTTGATATATCAGCAAGAAGTTCTTTAGCTTCTAGCAGTTCAATATTAGAATTTTTAAATTCTTTTATTATAGTTCCTATTTTTCTATCTATTTCAATTATTTGATGAAAAGTTTCTATTATTTTTCTACCCTCATCTCTAAATAATTCTTTTAAAAATGCATATTCTTTTACTGTCTTTGCATTTGTAATATTGATTAATTTGGCTGTTTCATTATGAAAATTAAGTATAGAATCCATATCATTACCAATAGGTTTTTGTATTTGTGCAATCAAGAGTTCCATTTTATTCACAAAACTTTTTCTACTCCCTACAGCCTTTCTTATGATTATAGAATCATTACTTTCAGAGTAAGGAGCTTCTTTAAGAATCTTGACCTGATTTTTCATTTTTTCAACAACTTGTTGTAAATTTTCATATTCCTCTTCAATTTGTCTTTTAGTTGAATTTTCCAATGGTTCATGTTCTTTTTTAAATCTATCTCTTAGAAAATTATCAACATCTTTCAAAGACATTTTCATTTCTTCATTATTTTTTTCTTGCTTTTTTTCAAAAATTTTGCTAAACCAATTCATCTAATCACATATATGTCGGGGGCGGGATTTGAACCCGCGATCTCCGCGTTGCACCTTAATCATCGAATCATAGCTCATTCAACTATAAGTTTATGAGCACGGCGCTTTAACCACTAAGCCACCCCGACAACTAAAAACAATTAAACATTAATAATAAAATAGTTTTGCTATTTTTTGATTTTTTTGACTATTACATATATAATAACAAGGATTATACCCAAAGCAAATGCTATTAAAAATCTATCTCTAAATATATCAAGTATTTTATCAATAAAACTACTTGCAAATGAAGCTTCTTGGGGTAATTTTAATATAATCATTTTCTTTATTAAACCTACAAATAAAAATGGAATACCAATAAAAACACATGATATTCCAATGTTTTTAATTCCATTAAGAATTCCTGATAGCAAAATAATAATAACTGCTGTTATTATTGTTAAAATTAAGATATATTTCAAATTTTGTTTTAAATAATTATGAAAATAATTTGAAAATAATAGCCATGCTTTATTTTCTTCACTACCAGATTTTTTCCAATTTGTTAAAAAATCTCCAGTATATTCTTTATAATAAAGTTTGTCAAAAATATTTTTTGAAATTAAATTTACAATATCATGATAATTAGATGTGTCTTTGACTTCATTGCAATCTAAAGTTATGGATGATATCTCTATAGGAGTTTCTCCTGTTCCTAACGGAATTTCTATTTTGTTTGTTTGAGAATCTTTACATTGTTGTAGTAAAAGATTATAGTTCATTTGCATTTCTGTTTCATTGCCCTCTATTGTTAAAGCACTGTTAAAAATATCAACCATGATTGGTTGTAGAGTATTATATTCTGTTAATTCTAGAAGTCCATGTGTTATTAGTAAAAATGATAATGAGATAGAAAATATAAGACTAAATATAATTAAACTAATTTTTCTTAAAATACTCTTGATTGACATTGATTAATATTTTGATTTCTATTATTTTATTATTTTTAATATTTCTTCTGCATTTTTTTCTGCATGTTCAAATTCATATGTTTCTGGCTCATATCTTTTGAGTATTTTTACTGTACATTGACATAATTCAGAACAAATAAAAGCATAGTATTTTTGTACCTCTTGTTCTAATTTTATTCCTTCAATATCAAATGCTGCTGATCTTTCCCTTCCTAATTCTTTGAGATCTTTGTTTCTTCTTTGTAAAATAAATTCTGGCTTATATTCTAGAAGAACTATTGCATCAGGTTTTATTATATCTAAGGCAAATGTTGGCAGTCCAGGATAAAATCCACCAGGCTTTGTGAAAAACAAATTTGTATCTATTATTGTATCCTCTTCAAGGTCATTCTTAATTTCTTCAAATACTTTCTTTTGTATATTAACATATTCTCTTTTTCTTATTGCTTTATCTCCCTCATCTCTTTTTAGTCCTTTTTCTTTGAATACTTTTTCAAAATAATCTCCAACTCTTATAACTTTCATTGGTTTTTTCTTTGTAACATATTCTATTACTTTAGATTTTCCAGCTCCTTTTACACCAGATATCACAATTATCATTTTAATACCTCCGTACTCTATGGGCCTAGTCGGATTTGAACCGACGACCTTGTGGTTTCTCCATGAATATTAGTTAAGAGCCACCTGCTCTACCATGCTGAGCTATAGGCCCAAATAGTGGGCCGAGCAGGATTCGAACCTGCGACCAACGGCTTAAAAGGCCGCTGCTCTACCATGCTGAGCTACCGGCCCAATTTGGTTAATAAATTTTGACATCTTTTCTTTAAATTTTTATCTATTTTAACTAAAATAAATCCTTTTTTCATAAATCCATATAATATAGCAGTATTTTCATCAGATTCTATTATAGCAGGCATTACTGCCAAATCTTCTTCTCCTTCAACTTTTATTTTAACTTTATTATTTTTTGCTATTGAAGATTTTATTGCATCCCATAATTCTTGTGTTATATTGCCTTTTGGATTTTTTACTCGAATTTCTTCGGCATCAAATTTATTTAGGAGTTCTTTAATAGTTTGTGTTACTGATTGCCTATTTTGTTTTTCATCAAAAATAACTATATCAGGATTTATATTGTTTTTAATTAATTCAGAACTTATAATATCTCCAACAGATATAATTTTTTTATTTTTTAAAATTTCTTTTACCTGTTTTACGGATGTATATAATTTTCCATAAGGTTTTCTAAATTCTGGTTTTATTTTTTCAGAAACAATATATCTGTTTAATATAAACTACCTCTTTTTTCTGTTTCCTTGTAAATCTCTAGTTTGCCATGTATATCTTTTTATTTTTGGTGATTTTCCAAATCCACATGCAGAGCATTGTCTTTTTCTTATATTATAAGATTTTTTACCACAACGTCTACATATGACATGGGTTCTTTTCTGATGTTTACCAAAACTAGTGGTTCCCTTAGTCATTTAATTCACTCAGGAGAAGCATACAAAATATTGTCGCCTCTTATTAACATTATTGAAAATTTCTTTTTATTTTCCCCCTGAATTTCTGCATTTTCTATCCATAGATTTAAATGTAAATCTAAGGCTTTTAAAGTTCCTGAGATTTCTTCACCATTTTTCAATTTTAAAAAAACTTTCTTTCCTTTTGCTCTATCTAATGCATCAATTGGTCTTTCTACCATGTTTTCACCTTTAATTAGGATTGATATCTATAATATTTAAAACTTACTTTTTTATTTAAATTTAAAAATTATTAAATGATAGTATGTCTATAAATGAATTTAATTTAGTAAGACATGAATTAATAGGACTAAAGGTAGAGATAGTTAAATGTACTAACAAGCAAAATATAGGATTAAAAGGTACAGTAATAGACGAAACTTATAATATTATAAAGATAGAAACAAAAGATGGGAAAAAATCAATTCCAAAAAACATAACAGTATTTAAATTTACTCTACCAAATGGAAAGAATGTAAAGGTTGATGGTAAATTGCTTGTATCAAGGCCAGAAGACAGAATTAAGAAAAAATTTCCAAGATGGTAATATGAAAAAAGAAGTTGGTTTAAATATTAAGATGCCAGAAAAGAAATGTAGTGATAAGAATTGTCCTTTTCACGGTACTTTGTCACTCAGAGGAAAAATTTTACAAGGTATTATAGTTTCTGATAGAATGCAAAAAAGTGTTGTTGTTGAAAGAACATATTTACATTATTTACCAAAATATGAGAGATATGAAAGAAAACACACAAGAATTTCTGCACACAACCCTCCATGTATTAATGCAAAAAAAGGTGATAAAGTAAAAATTGCTGAATGCAGACCCTTAAGTAAAACAAAACATTTTGTTGTTGTGGAAGTGATGAAAAAATGAAAGCAGTAAAAGCAAAAGTAACAAGAGCTATTCCAGTAGGAGCAAAGATACAATGTGCAGATAATACTGGAGCCAAAGAATTGCAGGTAATATCAGTTATTGGATATAAAGGAAGAAAAAGAAGATTAGGTTCTGCTGGTGTTGCTGACATGATTGTTTGTTCTGTAAAAAAAGGAACGCCAAAATGGAGAAAACAAGTTGTTAGAGCCGTTATAGTTAGACAAAAAAAAGAATATAGAAGAGCAAATGGATTAAGAGTAAAATTTGAGGATAATGCAGCAGTTTTGGTTAATGATAGGGGTGATCCTCAAGGGTCTCAAATAAAAGGTCCTATTGCCAAAGAAGTAGTTGAAAGATTTCTTACAATAGGTAAAAT
>JAFCEW010000014.1 GCA_017608955.1 Candidatus Aenigmatarchaeota archaeon
TCCAATAGGGAAAAAAACATCAAACCCCTGCATTCTGGCTGTCCTAGCAATCATATCTATTTGTGAGTAATGTGCTGCAGCTCCTATATGCCATGGCCTTCCAGATGGATATGGCGGTGGTGTATCTATACTAAAAACTTTCTTAGAATTAAATCTAAATATTTTTTCTTTTTCCCATTTTTTCCAGATAAAATTTTCTAGATCTGGTTTCCATCTTTTTTCTTTTATCTTTGGTTTAAATTGCATAATATCTATATTCGATTTTTATGATTTAAAAAATATTTAAAAGAACTTTTCTAATCCTGGTTTTAATTTTTCTGTATCTATATTTATTATTTCTTTGTTTACAGAAATTGCTGCATTAAAAACTGGTGTTGTATTAACCCATGTTTCTTTTATTCCATTATGAGAATGGCCGCATATGACTAGATCTGGATGTGTTTTTCTTATAACAGATTCATATGCCTTTGATCCTAATTGGGGATAATATTTTTCATTCTCTCCCTTAAGAATTTTATATGTAGGAACGTAATGTATGACAAGTATTTTGAAATCACACTCCAAATTTTCTAATAATTCTGATACTTTTTGAATTCTTTGTTTATAGATATCATATATATTAGGAATATTATTTCTTTGCCAGAATGTTGGTCTATCCAAAGAACCCTGAGATCCGACTATACCCACTTTTTTGCCTTTTATATCCAATACGATGCTTTCATCATCAAGAAATGTTATATCTGAAAATTTATTTTCTAATATCATTCTTATTTGCTGATATTCATTATTTCCATAGACTGCAATTATAGGGCAATTTATTTTACCAAAGAGAACATTGTAAACTTTTTGAAATTCTTCTGTTTTTCCAGCATCTATTATATCTCCAGCCAATATAAACAGATCAGGATTTTCATTGTATTTATTCATTGCTTTTACAAATAAATCAAAATACAATGGTGAATGAATGTCTGAAATAGCTGATATTAACATAAAAATACCTTGCTATTATTGATTAGTGAATATAGTTTTTAAATTTGTGGACCTACTGGGAATCGAACCCAGAGTCTCTACCTTGCGAAGGTAGCGTCTTACCATTAGACCATAGGCCCATAAAATCATTTATTTTTAAATGAATAAAACTTATAAATACAAATATATCTTTAATTTTAAAGACGGGCTGGTAGCTTAGTCTGGTTAGAGCACTCGGCTGATATAAAGTGATAATTAAGCTAAATAATATTGAAAAACTTAAAAAAGAAAAATTACTATTAGATTCACTTTAGTCACTTTTCAGAAACCGAGAGGTCACCGGTTCAAATCCGGTCCAGCCCATTCAAGGAGGTTAGAAAATGGTAGAATATGAGACAATAAAATCAGAAGAAATGAAATTCGGAAACAACAATTTCATAGAAGTAGCAAGAAAAAAAGCAAAATCCGAAACAGGAGAAAGAGAATTTATCTCTATATCCCGTGGATTTGAAATAAATGGACAAAAAAGATATATGAAATCTTTTACTGTACCAAATGAAAAAGAAGTTGTTGATTTCGTTTCAGAAAAATTAAAAGAAATGGTTTAATAACTTAAAACCTCAAGTAGAATATATGAAAGGCTTATTTGTAGTCTTTGAAGGACTTACTACTTCAGGAAAGAAGACGCAAATAAAGTTACTTACAGATAAATTAAGAGAACAAGAAAGAGATGTAGTTAATATAAGTTTTCCTTCTTATGGTACACAAGTTGGAGATTTAATAAAAGATTGGTTAGCTAAAAGATATGTTATAGATCCAAAATCTATGGCATTACTTTATGCTGCTGATAGAGCTCAATATCAAAATAGAATAGAAGAATGGTTGAAAAAGAATTGGATTGTCATTTCTGATAGATATTGTTATTCAAATATTGCTTATCAATCTACTATGGGATTAGGAAGAAAATGGCTAATAGAAATAGAAAGGCCAATTATAAAACCTGATATTGTGTTTTTTATAGATATACCAGAAAGAGTTGCAGAACAAAGAAAGGCAAAGCAAACTGGACTAGGAAAGTTTTTAGGTATAGAAGAAAAGAAAAAGCAAGAAACTATAGGTGAAAGAATTAGAAGAGAGTTCCTAAATTTGGCAAGAAATCCTCCTTATAAAAGAAAGTGGTTCATTATAGATGGTACAAAAGAAGTTACATATATTCAGGATCAAATCTGGAATATAATAAAAAATGAATTAAGCTAGATTTCCATCCAATTATCTATCTCTTCTTCTGATTCTTGATTTATATTCTCATCTTCTGGTTCTCTTGTTTTTTCTAGTACTTTTTCCATTATATGTTCTTTTAATTCATCATCAGATTTTTTCTTAATTTTTATTGTTTTACCTTCTTTTTCTTGTTGTAATTTTTGGATTATATTATTAACTTTTTCTTCAAGGTCATCAAGTCTTTTTACTAATGATGTTAAATTTTGATTATTATTGTAGCTATTATTGATTGGTCTTAATATGCCCATTTGCATTAGAATTCCTAGACATCCAAGATTTGTTTTTTCACCTGTTTCAAGATTTTCACAAATATGAGTCTTTTTTACATTATCAAAATATATCTTGAAATCTTTAGTATTCAATTCAAACTTATCTGCCAATTTCATACAAAATAATAGTAATTTAATAAATTTATTCTTTTTTTATAAGTAATTTGATACATTTTTTTATTGTATCTTTCTTTTGCTTTAATTTAATTAATAGAAATAGAATTACTATCAATATTCCTATAATAAATAAGAGATTATAATCTTCCTGTTTATATGATTCTATATTGAGTCCAAAATGATTTCCAAAAATACTTACTAGAACTAAAACCAAGGTTAAAAATAATGCTACTCTTACTAAATATATTGTTGTTTTTTTCAGCATTAGAAAAACTTAGTGAAAATAGATTTAAAAAAGTAATTATTATGCATATTGAGACATAAATCGATTTAAAAGATCTTCAGGTGTTATTGACGTTCTTTTAACAAATTCAACAAATTTTTCTCTTTTTTCTATCTCTTCTGGATCTGTTATTAAATAATTAATATACGCATTAATTTCATTTATAATTATTTTTCTATCAATCTCTTCATATCCAGTTACCCTGGGCAATTCTTTCATTATTTTTAGTACTTCTTTAGAAGAATAATTTATCATATAATAAATTTTTATTTTTTAAATTTAAATAATCTCTCCTTTAGAATATGGAATTATTTTTTGTAAATCTTGTGTATTTATTTCAAATTTTATTTGTTTTTGCAATTGAATTATATCTAAATTTCCAGGAACTATTATAACATAATTATTTGTTTTTTCTTTAATGTAATCTAAAGGACCATATATAATTTCATTTTTTCTGATTCCTAACGCTATTCTAACAGGTATTCTTCTTATCCATTCTCTTTTTCCAATTATTATGAAACTTCCTAATGGCAATGCTCCTTGTTTTTTCACTTGTTCTGGTTTAATATAGTACACATCAACAGCAGATATTCCTATTTTCCATGCCTTAGAATATGAACCACAAAACTCGGCTGCCTGCTTTATTGTTCTCCCAGAAATTTTTTTATTTTCAGGATTTTTTATAAGAACAAATGGCGATCCTGTAATATCTGCGTGAAAAACTAAATCATTTTTTTTCATATGTTTTTTTATCAGTTTTTCATTAGATTTAGCATCTTTCCCAGCGACAATTAAAAATCCATCAGAAGATATAAACCATCTGAAATTTTCATACCATTCTTTAATGGATTGCTTTTTTTCTTTTCTTTCTTTAGTTTTTTTAATTTTCAATGGAATTTCCATAGCTTTTTTTAGTCTTTCAATTTTTTGTTTGATTTTCTTGACTTGATCAAAATAATATGCAGCATTTTGCTTAAGATTTTTCTTTGGATCTATAGGAATTCCTAATATCATAGTTTTTTTGCTTCTATCTTTTATTTTATTAAATTCAATCTCAAATTTATCATAATTTTCATATATTTTTTCAGCATAATTTTTGTAAATCTCTATTTTTTCTTTTAATTCTTCCAATTTTTTTTGCTGAGCTTTTCTAATTCTTTCAAGTTTATCATCCTTTTTGTTTTTTTCTAAAAGATATTTTTCAAATCTTTTTTCAAGAACTTGATTTATGTTCTCAATATCCTGTTGTTTTATTTCTATATCGCAACTTGGTGGATATTTGTATTCAAAATTTGGCTTTATGACTCTATCCTTCCAGGATCTTCTTATAAGAGCATTTATTATTTCATTTGATTTATCTGTTAATATTATGTTCCCTGTTCTGAAAAGTTCTAAATAAAGAATATAATCATTTGTATGCATTTCTATTATTCTATCTGAATTATATTGTCTTATATCGTGTATTTTTTGATTTATGAGATATTTTTTCAGAACATTACAAAATTGTTTTGCTTGTATTGAATTATAATGTTTTTCTGTTAGAAATACAATCTGAGGAGTAATTACAAGATAATTTTTATTTTTATTAAGATAAATCTCGAATAAAAATGCATTATCAGAAATTTGCTTTATTTTCTGAATCTTCCCATTAATTAACTTGCTCAGACTCTTGACTAGTGATTTCATTTCCTGTAATTTTATTTCTATCATTTATACCCTCTTTTAGTTTTTCTTGTATAACATCTATACTTGTACCAAAATAATTTTCAAATTCCCTTGTAGTTGTTATTATTTTTGTTCTTCCATGCTTCTCTGCTCTTATTAACCCCCTCTTTTCAAGTTTTTTAATATAATTATATGCTTTGTTTCCTTGTATTTTTACTATATCAGATTGTGATATAGGTTGATTTAATGCTATGATACCTAAAGATCTAAGAGTTCCTGAACTAAGATCAGAATAAGGTGTTAAATTTGATACTCTATTAGCAAATTGAGTTTTGACTTGAAATTGATACCCATCTCCTGTTAAAATAAGATCAATGCCACGAGATTTATCAGATAATTCTGCCTTCAATTCATTTAATATCTGCTTTATTTTTTCTTTTGATGTTATACCAGAGATTTTAGATAATTCTTTTACAGAAAGTGGATTTTCTGACATAAACAAAGCTGCTTCTATCAATGCTTTTTTGTCAGACATAATACAATATTAGACATGAAAGAATAAGAAAATTATTGTTTTTTAGTGTTGTTTTTAAATTTAACAATTCTAAAATTTAATAAGCTAATTAAGTGGTAATATGTTGGATATAAAATTAATTAGAGAACACCCCGAAATAGTCAAGAATGATCTTAAAAAGAGAAAAGAAGAAGAAAAAATCCAATGGGTAGATGAATTACTAAAATATGATAAAGAATGGAGACAAAATATAAACAAAATAAATCAATTAAGGCAAAAAAGAAATGAAGTTACACAAAAAATAGCAGAGCTAAAAAAGAAAAATAAAGATGTTTCAGATTTACTTAAAGAAATTAAAAATATTCCTGATCAAATCAAAAAATTGGAACAAGATGCTGAAAAGTATAAAGAAAAAGTTACTAAAATTCTTATGCAACTGCCTAATATACTGGACCCTTCTGTACCTTATGGTGTAGATGATCATGATAATGTCGAAATCAGAAGATGGGGGAAACCATTAAAGTTTGATTTTGAACCAAAAAATCATCTAGAGATTGCTGAAAATTTAGGAATGATAGATTCAAAAAGAGCTGCTAAAGTCGCTGGTCATGGATTTTTTTATATAAAAGATGATTTAGCCCTTCTAGAACAATCACTTATTAGATTTACGATAGATTTTATGATAAAAAGAGGATATGTTTTTGTTATACCACCTTATATGCTTCACAAAAAACCATATTTGGGTGTAACAGATTTAGAATTTTTCGGTGATCAACTCTATAAAATAGAAGGAGAAGATCTATATCTAATAGCAACAGCAGAACATCCATTGGCATCAATGTTTATGGACGAAGTTATAGATAAAAAAGATTTGCCAATTAAATTAGTTGGTTTAAGTCCTTGTTTTAGAAAAGAAGTCGGTGCCCATGGAAAATATACAAAAGGATTATTTAGAATGCATCAATTTCATAAAATAGAACAATTTATATTTTGTTTACCCAAAGATTCTCCAAAACTCCATGAAGAGTTGCAAAAAAATTCTGAAGATTTATACAAAGCTCTGGGGCTAAGATATAGAGTTGTCAATGTATGCACAGGAGATATAGGAATTATAGCATCAAAAAAATATGATACAGAAATATTAATGGGAGATGGCCAATATAGAGAAGTTGGATCTAATTCAAATTGTACTGATTATCAAGCAAGAAGGTTAAATATTAAATTCAGAGAAAAACCAGGTCAACCACCTGCTGGGTTTGTTCATACTCTAAATAATACAGCAATAGCAACAAGTAGAACTTTAATAGGAATTTTAGAACAATATCAACAAAAAGACGGATCTGTTAAAATACCAGATGTTTTAGTTCCTTATATGAATGGAAAGAAATTTTTAGTTAAAAAATAGGGTTTTAAATGGGAATTAGAGGAATCATAAGAGATGTGATCTGCATATATATTGCATATAAATTAATTTTTCATGCCATAAGTAATGTTCCTCCGAATTCCAATCAATTGATATTATATGCAATAGCATTACTAATATTTTCTGTTTGGTTTATGTTAGAAAGAATAGGAATATTGCCAAAATTAATGTGATTATATTTTCTCAATTTTAACTCTACAATATTTAAACATAGGTGTCTTAGAAATAGGATCTAGAACATTTCCTATTAATTTATTTACTTTTGCTGAGGAAAAATGATTAGGAACAGCCACAACACCTCTTTTAATATCTTTAGTCACTTTTGTTTTTATGACTATGTAATCTGCTGGAGATTCTACTTTTACTTTATCATTATTTTTAATTTTTAGTTTCTTCGCATCTGACTCATTTATTTCAATATATGGCTCTGGTTTTGTCTTTTTCAATATATTCACATTCATTGTCATACTTCCAGAATTATAATGTTCTAAAAGTCTATGTGTTGTTAAAACAAAATTATATGTCTTATTTTTTTCATCAAAATCTAAACTCGAAAGAGGATAGAATATTGCCTTATTTCCAGGAGGTCCAAAATCTTTGTCATATAATATTCTTTTACCAGTTGGATGTTTTTTGTCACATGGCCAAAATATTTCCTTTGACTTTAGTTTTTTATATGTAACCCCAGAATATATGTGAACAGCTTTTTTTATTTCATCAAATATTTGTTTAGGAGATCTGTAATTGAATTGTTTTTTATATCCCATTTTTTCTGCTATTTTTTTTATTATAATCCAATCTGCCAATGCTTTTCCAGGTGGTTTGGCTGCCTTATTATATAGCTGAATTCTTCTTTCCGAATTTGTTACAGTCCCAGTTTTTTCAGCGAAACAGGCAGCAGGAAGTATTATATCAGCATATTTGGCTGTTTCTGTCATAAATATATCTTGAACAACTAAGAATTGCAAATTTTTTAAATTTTCCTCAATTCTATTGATATTTGGTAATACCATTAAAGGATCTGCTCCTATAATATATAAGCCAAGAATTTTTTCAGGAATAGCTTCTATCATTTCTGTTTCTTTTAATCCTTCATTTATTGGTAATTTTCTAACTTTCCATAATTTTTTGAATTTTTTTAAAGTATCTTCATTCATATAAGAATATCCAGGATAGATATTTGACAAACATCCCATATCACATACTCCTTGAACATTATTACATCCTCTTAATGGATTCACTCCTGTGCCTGGTCTTCCAATATTACCTGTTAATACTGCTAAATCTGCTATTGCCATAACTTTTTCTATACCATTTAATTGCTGTGTTATTCCCATACCATATAATATTGCGGCTTTTTTAGCTCTTCCATACAAAAGAGCAACTTCTCTTATTCTCTTTATAGAAATTCCTGTTTTTTTTGAAATTGTCTTTAAATCGAATTTTTCCAAACTATTTAATAATTTTTTGTATCCACGAGTTCTTTTTTTAATAAAATCTTTATCTTCTAGATTTTTTTCAAGGATTATTTTCATAAATCCAGCTATTAAATCAACATCAGTATTTGGGTTTATCTGCAAAAATATATCTGCTTGCTCAGCAGTTTCTGTTTTTCTAACATCTATTACAACTAGTTTTCCCCCATGTTTTTTAAATTCCATTATTTTCTGAAAACCAATGGGTTGTGTACAAACAGGATTATCACCAAATACAAGAATGACATCAGCTTCTCTCAAATCATTATAAGTATTTGTCATTGCAGATTTTCCTAAAATTTCATAAAGTCCAGCAAGAGTTGTAGCATGACATAATCTCGTAGCATTATCTATATTATTATTACCAAGAACCACTCTTGCAAATTTTTGTATCAAATAACTTTCCTCATTAGTACATTTAGTAGATGTTATAATACCTATAGAAGAGTCTCCATATGTTTTTTTAATTTCTTTAATTTTTTTTGAAATTATATCAAATGCTTTACTCCATGAGATTCTTTTAAATCCATTTTTTGTTTTAATCATGGGATATTTCAATCGCTTAGGACTATTTATTATTTTTTCCAAATTTGCACCTTTTATACATAATTTGCCAGAATTTATGGGATGATCTTTTTGTGCAAGAACTTTTATAACCTTTCCATCTTTAACTTGTAATTCTATTCCACAGCCAACTCCGCAATAAGGACAGACACTTTTTACTGTTTTCATATAACATTATTTTTAATATTTAATTTAATAATTCTTTTCATGGAAATTAGCTGCATTATTCTCGCCGGTGGAAAATCAAAAAGATTGGGCAAAGATAAGGCATTTATAAAGATAAGTGGAAAATGTATGATAAATTATGTTATTGATGAAGTTGAGAAAATCTTTGATGATATAGTTGTTGTTGTTAAAAACGAAGAACAAAAAAAGAAAATATGTAATAAAAGCATAAAAATAGTCTGTGATAATCAAGAAATAAATTCTCCTATTATTGGTATAAAAGAAGGAATAAAACATATTAAAAATAATTATTTTTTTGTTGTCGCATGTGACATGCCTTTTATAAAATCAGAAACAATAGAAAAATTAATTTCAAACTTAGAAGATTATGAATGTATTGTTCCAAAAAAAAGCTATAAAAAATATGAACCATTATTTGCTATTTATAAAAAAAATGTGTTTAAAAATTGTGATGCAAATCAGAGTATGCATAAGATAATCGATAATTGTAAAAACTCTAAGTTGATTTCTATTGAAAAATTGTCAAAAGATAAAAAAATATTTTATAATATTAACTCCGAAGAGGATTTAAGATTTAACTTTTAATTGTTTTTATGAAACTTAATGATATTAAAAATATTTTCAATAAAAATGTATTTTCTTCATGTTCTATTTATGATACATTTAATGATTTCTATCTGAAAAAAGAATATATTACTACTGATACTAATGTAATATTTAAAGCATCAGCAAATAATGAAATAAGACATTTTATTGAAAAAAATGATATAGTTTTACCTTCACCTGTTCTTTTGGAACTATGTTATTTAATGAAAAAATATCCAAATGAGAAGCCACGAATTATAGAGATAATAAATAGAAAAAATATCACATTAATGAGAAAAGAAATAACAATATCAGACATAGAAACAATAGATGAAAAATATAGAAAAATAATAGAAAATCATATAGGTAAATATTAT
>JAFCEW010000015.1 GCA_017608955.1 Candidatus Aenigmatarchaeota archaeon
CTACAATGAAATTTCAATGGAGGTAATCCACCTAACTTTTTTATTATATCTCTCCAAGTGAGCTTTTCTGCTTGTTCAACTGTCTTTCCTTTAATTATTGTTGTGAGAATAGATGCAGTTGCTATATTTGCAGCACATCCATAAGATTCAAATTTAGCATCTTTTATTATATTATCCTTTATTTTAAGGTAGATGGTCATCATATCACCACATCTTATGTTGCCTTCTGTTGCTTTTGCATCTGCATTTTTTATCTTCCCTATATTTCTAGGATTTTTGAAATTTTCTAGTACTATTTCAGTATATTTCATTGCCATCTTATCACTTAAACATACTTATTTTTAATATATTATTATATGCCTTTTTCAATGCTTTGACAGCATAATCAATATCTTTGATTGTATTATATTTACTTAAACAAAACCTAATTGATCCATGTGCATGTTCATGTTTTAATCCCAATGCTAGCAAAACATAATTCGCCTCAAGAGTTTTTGATACACATGCAGATCCTGTTGAAGCAGCAACTCCTTGCATATCTAACTGTAATGCTATAGCCTCCCCTTCTACGTTTTTTAATGAAACAGTTATATTATAAGGACTTCTATTTTTTCTAGGACCTATTAAAAATGAGTTTGGAATTTCTTTTTCAATAGAATCTATAAGCCTATCTCTTAGTTTAGTCACATATTTTTTATTTTTTTCCATTTCATTATATGCTATTTCAGCTGCTTTAGCAAATCCAATTATTCCCGGAACATTTTCATCTCCAGGCCTTAAATTTGATAAAGATTCAAAACCATGCATTAAAGGTTCTATTTTTGTTCCTTGTTTCACATATAAAGCACCAATTCCTTTTGGTCCATGAATCATATGAGAACTAATAGATAAGAGATCTATATTCATTTTTTTGACATTTATCGGTAATTTTCCAAAAGATGAAGCCGCATCAACATGAAAATAAATATTTTTGTTTTTTAAGATTTTTCCTATTTTTTCTATTGGCTGGATCGTTCCTATCATATCATTTACATGTTGTACAGAAACTAGAATTGTTTTTTTACTTATTTTGTTTTTCAATTCTTCTATATCAATAAAACCATCTTTATCAATATCTAAATAATCTATTTTAAAACCATTATTTTCTAGATATTTACAACTCTTAATAACAGAAGGATGTTCTATTTTAGTTGTTATGATATGATTTCCTCTTTTTTTATTTGCAAATGCTATTCCTTTTATTGCTATATTATTTGACTCTGTCGCACCTGATGTAAAAATAATATCTTGAGGGTTTGCATTTATCGGGATTCCTATCTTCATTTGTGCTTTTTCTACAGCATCATTTGCTTTTTCTGAAAGAGTATAAATTCCTGAAGGAACTCCATAAATTTCAGTAAAATAAGATTTCATTTCTTTAAATACTGTCTCATCTAATTTCGTTGTTCTGCAATTATCTAAGTAGACGATCATATTTTTCACTTAAAGACCATAAAATAATTTTTTCTTTTTTTGAAAATTCTTTTTTTATAATTCCTTTTTTTTCTAATCTATGTAAAAAATGGCTTGGCTCATCAACGCAACCAAGATTTAGTTTATCTACCTTTTTACATATAAATTCTGTTGATAATGGCTTTTTTGAAGACTGTAAAAGTGAGATTATTGCTTTTTCTGATAACGTTAAAGAATCCTCTTCTTTCTTTTTTTTCCTTTTCCAAAACATGTTTATCCTCTTATTTTATTTAATATATCAAAGAATTTGTCTATTTCTTCTTTTGTATTATATATATAGAAGCTTGCTCTGCATGTTCCTGTTGTTCCTAGTCTTTTCAATAATGGTTGGGCACAATGATGGCCAGAT
This sequence comes from Candidatus Aenigmatarchaeota archaeon, assembly GCA_017608955.1. Taxonomy (GTDB): domain Archaea; phylum Aenigmatarchaeota; class Aenigmatarchaeia; order CG10238-14; family CG10238-14; genus JAFCEW01. Next base: position 1,862 of record JAFCEW010000015.1, read on the forward strand.
CTTATTGCTATACCTGATTTATCAAGAAGAGATGCAATATCATGATAATTAAATCCTTTTATATTAAATGAAATACATCCTCCTTTTATTTCTGGATCTTTTGGACCATATATAATAGTATTTCTATCTTCTAATTTTTCAAGAAAATATTTTACAAGTTCTTTTTCATGATCTCTTACATTCTGCATTCCTATTTTATTAAGATAATCAATTGCAGTTGCTAATCCAATTCCACCAACTATATTTGAAGTTCCTGCTTCGAATTTCCATGGCAAAATAGCAAAAGTTGATTTGTGTTGTTCGACTTTACTTATCATATCTCCACCATATAAAAATGGTTTCATTTTTTCTAGAAGTTCTTTTTTTCCATACAATACCCCTATTCCTGTAGGACCTAGCATTTTATGTGCTGAAAAAATGAGAAAATCACAGTTCATTTTCTTAACATTCACTAGCATATGTGGAACTGATTGCGCACCATCTACTAAAAGAATTGCATCTTTTTTCATTTTTCTTATTTTTTTTATATCATTTATTGTTCCCAATACATTTGATATATGAGTTATAGCTATGATTTTTGTTTTTTCATTTATCATTTGCTTGAATTGATCTAAATCTAATGTTCCATCATCTTTTATATCTGCTATTTTTAATTTAATTCCTTTCTTTTGTTCAACATATTGCCATGGAACCAAATTTGAATGATGTTCCATTATAGTTGTTAGTATCTCATCTCCCTTTTCCAAATTTTCCATAGCATAAGAATACATAACAAGATTTATTGCTTCTGTTGTATTTCTTACAAATATTATTTCTTGCATATCATTAGCTCCAATAAAATCTGCTACTTTTTTATGGGCATCTTCGTACATTTCTGATGCCTCTTGAGAAAGAGTGTGGATCCCCCTATGAATATTGGCATTATATGTCTCATAAAAATTTTTTATAGCATTTATAACTTGAACCGGCTTTTGAGTAGTTGCACTATTATCAAAATAAATCAATTGTTTTCCATTTATCTTTCTTTTTAAGATTGGAAAATCTTTTCTTATTTCTTCTATATTCATATTTATCCTCTCAAACAAATATTACAACTATCTGGAATTTTTTCAAATTGTTTATGAAACATGCATATAGTGCCTGATTTTCTCATAATTAAACAAATATTACATATTTCAGGAATTATCGTTATATCATCTATTTTTCCTTTGGCTATTTTTTCAGCAAGAATTTTTATTGCTTTTTCAGTTTTTTGATCAAGTTTTATTTCTTTTCCTCTTTTTTTACTAATATATTGAGAAACTGCTGCTTCTGTTAGTCCTAGCTTTTTAGAAACTTGTTTTTGAGAAAAATTAAAATTTTCAATTAACTCTATAGTTAATCTACTTCTTATATTAGGCAAGAAGTGGGTTGATATAATTTCACATGGAGTTTTCATTAGAAATATTTTTGAAAGCATTTATATAAACTTAACGGTGTTAATATCTTTTAAAATAATAAAAAGATAAATAATAAATATGCCAGACAAAAATCATATTTTTGTTATTCAGAAACATTATGCAACTCATTTACATTATGATTTCAGACTAGAAATGAATGGAATTTTAAAAAGTTGGGCTCTTCCTAAAATTCCTCCTAGAAACCCTGGAATAAAAAGATTAGCTATCCAGACAGAAGATCATGATATTGATTATGCTAATTTTGAAGGTATAATACCAGAAGGTCAATATGGTGCTGGTAAAGTAGAGATATGGGATAAAGGAAAAGTGAGTTTTGAAAGCATAAAAGAAAATAAAATTGTATTTGAACTCAAAGGAAAAAAATTAAAGGGAAAATATGTATTAGTAAGAATGAAAAATAGCAAAAATTGGTTGTTTTTCAAGAAAAAAGAATAAAATATTTATTTTGTTCCAAGTTAAAACTTTTATTATGGAAGCAAAAAAAGTATTAATATCAGGTATAGCAGCTGGATTCGTACTTTTAATGATATCCTTTTTAATAGAATCTATATTTGCAGTAAACTATAGTGCCATCCCACAGATTTGGAAGCCAATGACAGGAAATTGGATTTATCAGCTATTGATATTAGAGATAATCAAAGGTATCATATATGCGGCTGTATTTGGAGTAATCTACAAAGTATTGCCTGGAAAAGGATGGAAAAAAGGACTTAACTATGGGTTTATATTATGGCTAGTAGCAACAATACCAGGAATGGGAATAATATATCTTTCAATGGCAATCCCAAATAATATAATAGCTTTGTGGATCATTGAGGGACTTGTTGGTCTATTAGCAGCAGGATCACTAATATCTATACTATATAATAGAATCTAAATATGAAAATTAGAATCCATGCTTATGTAGAAGGTAATGTGCAAGGAGTTTTCTTTAGATCTAATACAAGAAATATTGCTAGAAACCTAAATTTGACTGGTTTTGTTAAAAATCTACAAGATGGAAGAGTAGAGGTAGTTGCAGAAGGAGAAGAAGAAAAAATAAATAAACTGATTGAGTTTCTTAAACAAGGACCTGAATTCGCAAAAGTGAGAAATGTTGATATTAAAAAAGAAAAATACTCTGGAGAATTTGAAGATTTTGAAGTTAAATATTAAATCTTAGTTGTTACAATAGGCTTATCAAAGACTAATACAGTTTCTTCTGCTTGTGCTGTTATTGCGTTTGATTTTTCTCTTAAAGGTGGATATTCTTTTATAGTCCCGCTATTGACCAATTCTCTTAATGCTAATTGTAATCTTAAAGGACTTGTCACATCTTTTAACCATCTTTTTGCAAAAGGAAATGTTTTATATTCATTAACAATTTTTTCTAATATAATTCTTGATTCTCTTAATCTCACTGGCTTTGGATACAACAGCATATATATTAAAGTCGGTGAGGATTCTTTTACCCATCCTTCACCATTAGTTGTAAAAACTTCAAACCCCAATGCTGCTCCTTCTTTTATTTGTTGCTTATTAGTAATTTTTGTAGGTGGTATAGATATATTACCATGAACTAAATATTGTTCAATAGAGTGTCCAGCCAAGTTTCTAACAGGATTAACTCCATGACTCAAAACAACTTCTTCTACCAAAGCAGACATTTCTTCAATTGTTTTTCCTGGTCTTATTTCTTGTATAAATTTATTTACTGCATCTTCAGCAGCCTTTATCAATGGATGTGATTTTTCCCCTACACAAACAGAAAATGCTGTATCAGCAATATAACCATCTACTTGAACACCAATATCTATTTTAACTAGATCTCCATTTTTTAGAATAGTTTCGTCATTTATATCAGGAGCATAATGTGCTGTTATGTCATTTATAGAAATATTAACAGGAAATGCTGTCCCATCCGCTTTCTCTCTAATTAATTTTTCTATTTTATCTGCTAAATCAAGGATTTTAGTTCCGTCTTTAATTTGAGATCTAGCAAATATTTTTGCTTGTTTAGAAATTTCTCCTGCTTTTTTATATTTCTCAATAATTTCTTTTTCCATTGTATCAATAAAGAATTATAATTTATTAAGGTTTTCTAATTTTTAAGTCTTAATTTTTAAAAAATCAAAAAAGAAAGAAAAAGAAAAAAATTATTTCTTTCTAAACGTTGTTCCAACAACTCCCCCTATTGTTAATAATGCTGCCGACAAAACTGCCCAATCAGCTCCTGGATTATATCCCAACAAGTTACTGCCTACCTTTACGATCCACAAGTTTATCATAAAGTAAACTAGACCTAAAATTATTAGGAGAGCTGAGGCAACGATTGTATATCCTATTGATTCCATTGTCCCGAATAATTTCATTTTTACACCTAACAATAGTTTTAAAATATTAATTAAAAAAGTTACTTATTTTCTTGTGAAAATTTTGAAAATAAATAGATTACAACTGCAGCAATTATTGTTATAATAACAGCTACAAAAAGTTGATAATACCAAATCTCTCCATTTCCAGCAGAAAAACCAAATACTTGCTCTAAAAATGCCTGTATAGCATCTCTCCAAAATAAAGCAGCGACAAAACCAAATGCGGCTGTTATCAAAGTTATGAATTGGGTTTTTGTGTGTTGTTGTAATGCTTTCATTTGTTCCCGCATTATTTTCATTTTTGTTTTTTGTATCTTGATTTTCTCTTCTTGTTCTTCAATTTTCTTTTCTTGCTTTTCAATTTTTGTTGCAGCCATATGTGATATTATTATTTCATATTATTTAAACCATTTCCCTAAATTTGCCTGTAATTTTCCAGAAAGTACCTGTTTTTCATCTATTCCCAATGCTTGAAAAACTCTCATAGCTGCGGGCAATATTTGATGATTAATATAATAATCAGGATCATATTTTGTTTTTACATCTTCGATTGGTTCTGCCCTTTCTGATATAGAGCCAGATCCTTTTGTGATTATATATTCAATTATCATTCCTTCTCCAACTGGTTTTCCTTGTTTTTTCATTTTTTTAGCAACACTTACATGAGGGCTAATTTGTCTGTAATTTTCTAGTGGCATTGTTAATTGTGTATAAATTGTTAACTCATCTATGGTTGCTTTTCCAGATTTTATTTTGTCTATTGTTTTTCTTACAAGCTCAATTGCTTTTTCTGGTTTTTTGTCTTCCAATATTATCCTCAAAATTTCATGCTGAATATTTTTAGCTAAATCACACCAGTCTCTTCTCACTGTTTCAAATCCTCTAATTTCAAGATTATTATCATAATCTAAAAGTGCATACCGTTTTTTTGCTCCTCTTTTTTCACCTTTTATAGTTACAAATATTCCTGCTTTATATAATCCTCTAAATTCTAATTCTATAATTCCTGGCAATTGATTATTTATTTTTTTAAGAAGTTCTTTTGCTTTTGATATTAATTTATCTTTAGGGATATTAGGAATCTTTATAAAAACACTATCAGTATCTCCATATATAACTTGGTAATTTTCTTTTTTTATTATATCAATTATTTTTTTAATATAATATCTACCTAAGGCAGCTGAAGCAGAAGCACATTCATAGCAATACCATCTACTTCCTGGATATCCGAAATATCCATAAGTAGAATTAGCAATTATTTTCAAACTATATTGCATATTATAAAGTCTTTTGTATTCTTCAGAATTTTCTTTTAGATTTTTCATTTTTTCTTTTATTTTCATTCTTTTTTTTATTATGTGCTCTAAATTAATAGGGATAAATCCTTTGATTTTTTTACAAAAATAATTCTTAGATTCAGGAATGAGATTTATTTGTTTGCAACATTTACAATTTAAAGTCTCTGGAGAAATGTTATGAGTAATGATTATAGTTGGATACAAACTTCTAAAATCAAAAACAATTATGTTTTCATGTATTCCTTTTTCAGGCTCTATTACAAATCCTCCTTTGTAAATTGGTTTCATTTGTCTTTGTTTTATCTGATCATATTTTGGTCTGTTTGGAATTATTATATTATTAGCAACTGCATTTTTTGATAAGTATGCTTCGACTAATTGAGAATATGTATAACGAGATGCATCAAATGGTGTCAAGGATGTTAATTTTGATAAAGCAAATATTTGTGGTAATAGCTGCTCGGATAATAATAAAGTGAGTTCAGAATCCCTTAACGAATATTTGGTAATTCTTTCTAGATCTTTTTTGTTTTCCCAGGATTGCTTTATGTCTTTCCATTTGATTTTTTCTTTTCCTTGTCCTAGCATTTCTTGACAAACCGCGTCTAAAGTTAAAACCTCTGTTTTCATTTTAGGTGAGAGTATATGATCTATAAAATTAAAAAGATCTATGTGAGATCTTCCTCTTATTTTTGTTGAAGTAAATCTCCCTCTTCTAACAAATCTTATATTGCTGTTATCTCTTCCTATTTTCAAATCTATTTTTAATTCTTCTGCTCTTTCTCTGATTTTTTGAAAATCAAAATTATCTGTATTATACCCTAAAATTATATCTGGATCTCTTTGTTTTATTATTTCTAAAAATTTCTGTAGCATTTGTTTTTCGTCTTTTACTACTTCAACATATTCTGGGTATTTTGATTGTTGTATAGTAAGAACTTTTTTGAATCCTTTATTATCAACAATAGAAATCATAATTATTTTTTTGTCTGATGTTTCAATATCAAATGCTAGATTTGTTGTTTTTGGTAAAATATCTTTTTCAATTGGCTTTAAAGAATTTATTTCTATTACTTTATCAACAAGATAATTTTCATTTTTTATTTCCTTACCATTTATCTCCATCCATCCCATTGGCTCTATTTTTTTATCAAATACATATCTTTGACGAACAGGAATCGTATATTCATATTCTTCTTTGCTTTCTTTCCAATGCTTGATTTTGTCCCTTATGTCATAAACTGATCGTGGATTTTCGACAAAAATTTTTAATAATTTTTTACTTTTACCAGAGATTATTTTGTTTATAATTTCTAATTTTGATATATCTTTAAAATTAGACTTTTCTATCTTTTTTTTAAGAGTGACTAAATTATCAGATTCGATATAAAAATATGATTTAAAATTTTTATCAAGTGCCAATATTGTGTTTCCTTTTTCATCTTTACAAAATAATCTTATTATTCCTTTATTGTTTTCTATTATATAATCGATATCAAATACTGATAATCTCATAATCTTTATTTACTTTTATAGAAAATTAATCTTTTAGTTGAATTCTTATGAATACATCCTGAGGAACTTGTATTCTTAAAACCTGTCTAAGGGCCCTGTCATCTGCTTGTAAATCTATTAGTCTTTTATGTATTCTCATTTCCCATCTATCAAATGTTGTATTTCCATGACCTGTTCCATCTCCGCAAGGAGTTTTATAAGTTGTTACTTTTAGTCTTTTTAATGGTAATGGAATTGGACCTTTCCAGTCTACACCAAGTTTTTTGGCTATCCCAATTATCTCTGCACAAATCTCATCTAATTTTTTGGGATCTTTT
>JAFCEW010000016.1 GCA_017608955.1 Candidatus Aenigmatarchaeota archaeon
AGGGCAAATCTATCTTCTGGTGGCAAAGGAGGTATATATAAACCTGATGCTGAAATGAAAGAAATGGCAATAAAGGCAGCTAAAACCATAGGAGCTGAGATATGTGGTGTAGATTTCATACAAGGAAAAAAAGGACCTGCGGTGATAGAAGTAAATATTTGTCCTGGTATGAAAATTAGTGATATAACTGGTTTTAATGTCCAAAAAAGAATAGCTGAATTTATAGCAGAAAGGACAGAAGAATACAAATCAATATATGGTTCAAGAGGTTTAAGTGAATATATAGAAAGAGAATTGTTAAAAGTTTCAAAATGGTTAAAAGAAGCATTTGAATAGATTATTCAATATAAATTCCTGGTTTTCCAAATTTAGCTCTCTTTGCTTTGTTTTCAGGATCATATTTATTTTCATCATCTGATTTGAATATTTCTACTTGTTTAAATCCTAATCCTGATTTAAAGAAATCTTGAGATTTTTTCAAATAATTTAATTCTTTGTCTGTAATGACATATAAGAATAATTTATTATTTTTTCCAGATAGTTTTATTACTTGTTTTATGTCTTCATATATTTTCTTGAAATTATCTTCTTGTTGCAAAATTTCTTTGTCTATTAATTTTTCATCATATTCAGGCCATTTCTCTAATGATATAAAATTCTTTTTGCCTATTTTATGCCAAATCTCTTCGCATATAAAAGGAGCGAAAGGAGAAAGACATTTTATCATATTTTCTAATACATTATTTACTGTTGATTTGCTTCTATCTTTTGTTCTTTTAATATACCATTGAAAATCATTTAACATTGCATGAAAACTTGTTAATGCTGATCTATTTTTCATATTTTCTAGTGCTTCAGTAATATTTTTGACATGAATTTGAAAGCGAGATTCTAGCCAAATATCCATATCAGTTTTTTCATTAGTTCCTTTATTATAGTTCTGTTCAAAAATTCTATAAATTGTCGCAAGCTTGTTTTTCCATGCGAATACATCTTTTTCTGACCAGTTGGCATCATCCATTCCTTCAGCAGAATCCATTAATGCGATTCTAACAACATCAGAACCATATTTTTCTATTGCATCTCTTAAAAGTATGAAATTTCCTTTTGATTTACTCATTTTTTGCCCTTCTATATTTAGCATTCCATTTACTGTGAATGTATTAGGACATTTATCATCCCAAATAGCAGTATGATGAAATATACAGAATGTTAAATGATTTGGAATTAATTCTTTTGCAGATCCTCTTATATCAAAAGGATACCAATATTCAAACTCTTTTTTCATTTTTTCAAGCAAATCTTTGCTTAATTTTGTTTTCTTTGGTTCTTTTCCAAGAAATATATAATCAAAAACTTCATCATTTAGTTCTCCTGGCTCTATTTCTTTCATGAATTGTGCAATTGTATAAAATGCCATATAAATGACTGAATCACTTAAGGTTTCGACAATCCAATCTTGATCCCATGGTAGTCTGGTTCCTAGTCCTGATTTTCTTGCACATGCTTTTTCCTGTAGCCATTCTATTGTATCTTCAAACTGTTTTCTTGCTTGTTCAGGGTATATTTTCATTTGTCTTAAACACAATCTTGCCTTTTCTTTCCATGTTTCATCTGAAAAATTCAAAAACCACTGATCTTCTAATATTTTTACAAAACATTTGGTTCCACATCTGCAAATTACCTTACCAGAAGGTTCCCATATTTTTGATATAAATCCTCTTTTTTCAAAATCAGCTATTATATTTTTCTTTGCTTCAGAAACTGGCATTCCTTTGTATTCTCCACATTTTTCATTGAGAATACCCATATGAAATTCTTTTTTATACAACTGTTTTGTTGCTTGATCTAATTTTTCTTTTTCTAATTGGCTATGAATATTCATTTTATTACAAATATCAATTGCTGGATGTTCAGAATATCCTTTTAAGTTTATTAATCCTATTGGTTTGATTTCTTTTAGTTTTTCTATATCTATATTCATTTCTTTTAATTTTTCTGGTTTTGATGTAGATAGATCAAACAAATCCTTTAGTCCAATCCAGTCATATGGAGCATGAGACGGAACAGACATTACTATTCCTGTTGCATTATCTTCATCAACAAATCTTGCTGGTAATATAAGAACTTCATTTTCTAGAACTGGATTAATACATTTTTCTCCTATCAGTTTTTCTCCTTTTATAGTACCTTTTTCTTTTATAGATTTTAATTGATTTTTTAGTTTTTCAATACAAGATTTGCTCATTATCCATGTTTCCTTGTCCACATCTGTTATCACATATTCAATATCTGGATTAATCCAGACATTTGTAACCCCATATACTGTTTCAGGCCTTAGAGTTGCCAAAGGTAATATTTCACCGGAAGGAAGCCTAAATTTGAATATAATATATTCTACTGGAGTTTCTCCAACACCTTCTAATCTATCGTGATCACCTGTTGGACTTTCACAACTAGGACACCAAATAACAGGATGAGTACCTTTTGTAACATATCCTTTATCTTTTAGTTTTCTATATTGCCATTCAATAAATCGATTAAATTCAGGGTCTATAGTTGTAAATGATCTTGTCCAGTCAATAGCAATTCCTAAATTCTGGACATCATTTTTTATTTGATTTATCCAAAAACGAGCTGTATATTTTGGGTCTTTAAATTTATCAATATCTTTTTCAGATACTCCAGAATCTAATAAAATTTTAATTTGATTTTTATCTCCTTTTTTAAGTCTTTCAGCAACACCAACTATTGGTTCGCCAGTTGCATGAAATGCAAAAGGAAATATTGCATTATAACCTTGCATTCTTTTGAATCTTGTTATTACATCAATTCTTGTATAAGTAAAAGCATGACCTATATGCAATGGAGCATTAACATAAGGAAATGCAGCATTTGAGAACCATTTTTTTCTTTTATCACTACTACTTTCAAAGATTTTTTTATCTAGCCATTCTTTTTTCCATTTTTTCTGGATTTGTTTGAAATCTATTTCTTGAGACATCAATTATCATCTTAAAACATTTTCCCATGTTTTCTTTCTCTTGTTTTATTAAATTTCATTTTTTCTAGCATAACTCCTGCTATATCATATCCTTTATATTCTGCAAGGTCTAAGATTCTGATAATAGCATCAGCCAGTTCTTCTTCAACTAAACTAAAATTTGGTATATGATCTGATTTTGGGTTTCCATGTCTTAATGCTTCGAGTGCTTCTGATAGTTCACTATGAATCAATGCTATCATTTCACCCTCATTTCTTTCTCCAGCATCATAAAACCCCTTTTCTTTTGCTGTTTCAAATATTTCTTTTTGTTTTTGTCTAAATAATTTTTTAAATTCTTGTTCTTGTTTCATAGAATCACTTATAATAGTTAGATATTCTATTTTTTAAAAGATTAATAAGTTTTTAAAAATATAGTTATTTTATAACAAATGTTATATCTGTTTTGTTGTAATATTTTTTTTCTATTTTTTCTATTTTTCCATTTTTGTCATATAAAATTTTTATATAATCTCCTGCTTGAAGAGGAATAAAACCTGGAACATAAACATTCTTAATTTTTTTGTTCCCAACATCAAGTTTTATATGTGTTGTATATATTTGAAGTCCTTTACAAATTTCTATAAAAAAATCACCAAAATTTTTTTCTTTTAAATGTTTAAAATACACTACAATTTCTTTTATAGTTCCTTCAACTTCTGTCATAATTAAATTCATTTAATTAATTTTAAATTTTTTTTGATTTAAAAACAAAAACCTTTTTATTGCTTGTTATGAATAAGAATTATTGGGTCCGTAGCTCAGCTTGGATAGAGCAGGAGCCTTCTAAGCTCAAGGTCGAGGGTTCGAATCCCTTCGGGCCCATATAAATTTAAGTATATTTTTTTATTTTTATTTTATGGTATCAGATCCCTTAATTTATTCAGCTCTCTCAGAATATTATGATTATGCAGATTATATTCCAACAAAAATGTATCTTTTTGAAAGCTTTAATAAAAAACATCCAGATCTATCAGAAAGAGAATTAATAAGAAGATCAGGTGATTATATTAGTTCCTCATTTGGACATAATATTAAAAAAATTTCTGATGGTAGACCTCCACACATAAAAATTGATGGTGAAATTATTCCTCTCTCACTTATTCCTTATGAATATACTATCTCCTTTTTTTATGGAATAGAAAAAAAAGGATATACAACTACAACTCTGAAAGAATGTGAAATTCTAATAAATATGTTTGGTCACAAATTGGAAAATTGGGAAGATACCCCCATTATAGATAAATTAATCTTTGAATATATTCGTCTAGAAGAAATACAAAAAGGAGAAAATTTAAAAATGACTAATATTGAAAAAAAAATTCTTGATAGAGAAGAAAATTTGAGAAGAAATACAAAAAATTTAAAAGAATATATTCATAAATGGCCTGAAGAGTTATTTAAAAATAAAAATAAACCTTATTAAATTAAAAATCTGAAAATAATATTATGACAAGGCTAATTTTAATAACATCAGGAAAAGGCGGCGTAGGAAAAACAACTTTAACATCAAATCTTTCTGCTGCTTTAACAGATTTTGGTGAAAATGTAATAGCAATGGATGCTAATTTAACAACACCAAATCTAGGATTACATACAGGAATGCATTTAGTCCCAAATACATTACATGATGTTCTCAAAAAAAAGAAAAAATTAAAAGATATAATTTATCCTCATCCTTATGGATTTAAAATAATACCAGCAAGTATGAGTTTGGATGATTTAAGAGATGTTGATGTAGGAAGATTGCCAGAAATAACATTTAGTCTATTAGGAAAAGCAGATTATATAATAATGGATTGTGCAGCAGGTTTGGGCAGAGAAGCAATATCTGCATTATCAGCATCAGACGAAATAATAATTATAACAAATCCAAATCTTCCGGCAGTGACAGATGCACTAAAAATATTAAAACTGGCACAACAGTCAGAATTAGATGTAATTGGTGTGGTGGTAAATAGAGTAAGAGGAAATAAAAATGAATTATCATCAGAAGAAATAGAAGAATTATTAGGAGTACCTGTAATAGCTGAAATTCCAGAAGATAAAAATATTTTCAAATCAATAGCAAAAAAACAAAATATTTTTGAATATGCACCTTATTCTCCAGCAGCAATAGAGATTAAGAAATTAGCATCAAAACTAACTGGAAAACCATATAATCCACCAAAATTAAGAAAACCTAGAAATTTGATACAGAGAATGGCATACTGGTTAACTAGATAGCCTCAAATTCCAGTCTTTGTTTTCCTTTTCCTTTACTTAATCTTCTAATTATTCTAAATTTTTTAATTTCTCCAAGATTTTTGATATGTAATCCTCCGCAAGGAATTTGATTTAAATCATCAATCTTTGTCCATCTGTATCCTATTCTCTCAGGATCCCACCAAATTTTCATTTCAAGATTCTTTTTTATAAATTCATTACATTTATTTTCTAGTTCTTGTCTTTTTTCTTGATCAATAATTGGTTTATAATCTAAGTCTATTCTTGATTTATGTTCATCTATATTGCTTCCTGTGACTCTAATATTTTTTCCAAAAATAAGTTGACATACATTTAGAAGCAAATGAGATGCAGTATGCATCTTCATTAATCTATATCTTCTTTCCCAGTTTATTCTGCATTTTACTTTTTGTCCTTTTTTCAAATTTGGTTTTTGTTCAAGTATATGAAATATGGTATCTCCTTGTTTTTGTGTATCTATTACTTTATAATTTTCTATAAAGCCTGTATCTCCTGGTTCGCCTGCTGCTTGAGGATAGAATATAGTTTTATCTAATATTACTTTATTATCTACAATATCTACTATAATAGAATCAATTTCTTTTTTGTATGGATCTTCATAGAAAATTTTTTCAGTCATTTTATCATATCAAATAGTAAGTCAATATCCATCTCACATGAACATACAGGCATTTCTAGCTGCCAATTTGAAATTACTTTTGGATGTATTTCGCCAAATCTTCCTACTACTCTGTTATTAGCAATTATTTTTGCTGCTCTTCCAGGAATAAAGCAAGCTGATTCACTTTCTTTAAATTTAACTTTTTCTATTCCCAGGTTTCTTAAAATTCCTTCAACATAAGATTTGATTTCTGAGAAATTTGCTTTTGAATGACATAATAGAAATGCTAATCTTTTTCTGTTGCTTGCTCCAGTTTCAGAATCATCTAGTCTCACAACATCAGCTACTTCAAATATATTCTGTGGATATTCATTATGTCTGTTTCTCCATAAAACTTCCATTAGACTTGGAGTCAACCAGTTTCTTGGGATACAATATTCTTGTGTCTTTGGGTTTAAAGTCTCTGCTGTTTTTGTTTCTTTAATATTCATTTTTGCAAATAAATTTTGTTTATTAGTTAGGATAAATGTCAAAACTTCTTGAAAACCAAAGCCAACCATTAATTCTCTTATTTTTTTTGCAAATCTTTCTATTGGTTTTTCTTCCCCTATAGTTGATATGTTTGGAATTTCTGGTTTGAATTTATCATACCCATATGCAATTGCAACATCTTCAACCAAATCAATTTGATGCATTATGTCAGTTCTATAACATGGAATTATAACCTTAATATTTTCTTTCGATTCTTCATATGCATTAAATCCCATTCTTTGTAAAAGAACTGTTATTTCCAAATTGCTTAGATTTGTTCCTAATAATTTGTTGACATATTTTGGATCAAGATTCATTACAGATTTTTTTAATAAAGGTGTTTCAATCGTTTTATAAGGATATTTTATTTTTACTAAATACAATTTTCCATTTCTTTCTGCTAGTGATGTTGTGATTATATTTAATACTTCATTTATTGTTTTTTCATCTGTTCCTGTAACATCAATAAATATATTTTCTGTTTGTGGATTTAGTTTTGTTTTATCTGAATTTATAATAGGAGGAAATGATAATACTTGGCCTGTTGAGTCCATTAGAATAGGGTATTTGTTTTTACCTTCTAAAATCCATGCATAATCCTTTCCTTTTTGTGTTTTTTCCAAGATTTCTTTTAATGAAAATTCTTTTGTTTCTTCTAATGGAATAAATTTAAAATTAGGATCTTTTGTTGTGTATGTTAAAGGAAATTTTATTTGTGATAAATCATGAACACCAATAGCTCCTTTTTTTCTTTTTCTGCAATGGGTCACATGTAACTTTTCTTGCAAATCCATTAGAGATTTTATTGAATCATTAGTAAATCTTATTCCAGTTACAACAGCACATACTATAAATGGTCTTACTCTTTCAGTAGATTGATCAACTCTAACAAGATATTCTGATCTTTGCGCATCATATTCCTTCAATCCTGTCCTCATATTTATAAAAGAGGAAAATGCTCTTGCTAATCCTTCAACTGATAGCATATCTGGTCTGTTTGGCGTGACCTCTATTTCGAATTCTTCTTTTGTATTGCCTTCCCATGCAACACCTATCATTGGGAGTTTTTCTTGGATTTCTTGCATAGAAAGTTCTTTACCTAAAAGTCTGCAAAAATCTTTTTTATTTACGGTTATTACAGGCATTTATATCACAAAATTTTATTTGGTATAAAATATAATTCAAAATTTGCTTTTAAAGTGCATTCATCAAACTCACAAACTCTTATTTTTTTATCTTGTGTTATGTTTATCTTGTGTGATAATACTAAATTAAATTTCTGTCTTTGCTCTTCAATCATATCATCAACATGTTTGTAGCAAGCTTTTTTTATTATATAATCTGTCATCTTAACCACTTTTTAAACCAATCAATGCTTAACTTTATTGCCTTTTCTTGGGCTTCTTTCATAGGTTTTGTATCTTCTTTATTCCACCATGCATGGTTTGCATTATGAATTATTTCTATTTTTTTTGGCTCTTTTAAAATACTAAATGCTTCTTCGGATTGAGTAACAGGAATAACATCATCTACATCACCATGAATTAGCAATATTGGACATGATATTTTTTTTATGTTTTCTGATAAATCCAAATTTTTTAATTCTTCTACATATTTTTTATTTACTTTAATAATACCTTTACTTGTTAGATTTCTTATAAATCCAGTTTCTTGTAATTCTTTTTGAGCGTCATTTGTAAAGAATGTTTCTTCCATATCAGTTCCTTTCAATTTTATTAATGGATACCATAAAACTAAACATTTTATTCTGTGATCATAAGATAAAATAGAAACAGCTCCACCCATGCTCTCACCCAATAAGCCTATCTTAGAAAATTTTTCAGACATTTTATTGATAATTAATTTTAGATCTTCCTTTTCACCTTCCATTGTCATTTTATGAAATTCTTTCCATGTTTCATCCGTGTATCTAAAATTAAATCTTAATACAGCAAAATTTTCAGAAACTAATTTTTCAGCCAATTCTACAAATATATATCCAGGACCATCTTCAGTTCCTGTAAAACCATGAACCAGTATAATTAATTTATCAGTTTTATTATCAGGAATATATAAATGACCTAATATTTTTTCTCCTTTATTTTCTAGTTCAAATCTTTCTATTTTCATTTTAACCATATCTTAGCTTCTCTTAACATTTTTAAATCATTCCAGTATAGCTCACGAATATCTTTTATTTCATATTTATCCATTACT
>JAFCEW010000017.1 GCA_017608955.1 Candidatus Aenigmatarchaeota archaeon
CCATTATAACAGTAGGAATTGTACAACATGGACTTACATCACCATTTGCATTTATATATAAATCAGACCAAGGTTTGTGGCATGGCCATCTATCTGCTATTGAAAATTCTATTTTTGCATTCATTTTATTTTGCATTTTTTTAATTGTTTTATAAAGATATTTTAATTCATCATTAACACTTATTTTTTGCATTACAGGAAGATGATAAATTTTTTGAAAACCTATTTTATTTATTTCAAGATTATTAACTATATCTATATATTTTTCGATGTATCTAAAATTATATTTACTTAAAACCACTCTCATATCTATTTCTAAGTGTGAATTATATCTCTTTCTTAGGTCAGAAAGTAATTTTATATTTTTCATAACTAAATTAAAATTAGATCCAATTCTTATTTTTTCATAAATCTCTTTTGTTGGTCCATCTATTGAAAATGTTATAATATCCAAACCAGATTTAATTATTTTTTTACATATTACTTTATTTAATAGAGTTGCATTAGAAGTTGTATATACACAAGTTCCTTTTGTTTTAGCATATTTTATCATTCTAAATATATCTGGATTTAGAAATGGTTCTCCTTGTCCTTGAATACTTATTAACATAGCAGATGGTATTTTATCTAATATTGTCTTGAAATTTTCAAAACTCATATTTATAGGTATTCCTGTTAGTTTTTTTACAACTTCCTTCCTTATACACATAATACAATTCAAATTACATTTATTTGTTGGTTCTATTTGTATGGTATAAGGATAATTTTTTGCTACTTCAGTTCTGAAATATTTGGATTTGAAAAGATTTGGTAGGTTTTTTATTATTACCCATTTACTCATATACTTAAATTTACTTACAATGGCTGGTATTTTCATTTTATCACCTTTCTAGCAATATGTTTAATACGTTTTTTAATCGTGTCATCATTAGTTATCTCATAATTTTTCTCTGCATATCGTAATCCATAATAAGGACATACACATATTTTAGCACCGCATGGCTTTGCCTCTTTATGTAGATTTAATTTCCCTTCGAATATGTTTCCTAATTTTTTTCTTTCACTGTGGCATCTTATTACATCTCCATTATACTCTATAACTACAAAATCTTTACCAGCACTGCATTTCAGTCCTCTAAATGACAAGTCGCCATAAATTAATCTATCATCAAGATTCGGGTCTATATGTAAGGTGCTTATTTCTTCCAATTTTCTTGATAGATTGTAATAGAACAATAGCTTAGTTCTTTCTGCTGGTATGTATGCTTTAGGATAATGCTTTAGGTTATAATATCCTCTAAATATTTTAGGTCTAACTATTATTTTCTTATTTTTGAAAAAACCGAATGTTTCATCAAATTTATGCAAAATTGGAGGAAACATCACCTGTGTTGTATAAATATTAAATCCAGCCTTTTTGAGGACATGATAATATTCAATGAATTTGTTAATCAATTTTAGCCTTTCTCTCTCACCAATATGTAATGAGCAGTGGATAAAAGCTACTCTTTTTGGATCTATCTCCTTGGCAAAATCTAACACATTCGGTATGCTTAGATTCGTGTTTATGCTTATGTAATGTTTTTTAGTGAGTTCCTTACACATATTAACAAAATCAGGATGCAGAAAAGGCTCTCCACCACTCATATGTATGAGCCACGTTAATTTGGTATCATTGAATGCCTTAACTATCATTTTTGGGTCGTGACCTGCATATCTAGGGTCTTGCTTCTTTTTATTTTGAATGTAGCAGTAGGGGCAATTAAAATTACAATAGATATTCAATTGCCAGTCTGCTAAAATATCATAATTCATTTATTTTTCATCTCTTCATTAATTTTTTCTATTGCCTCTAAAAGAGGTATGTATATATTATGTTTTTTAGCTTCATGAATAATCGCTTTAATATCTTTGGGTAAACATTTTCCTTCATATGGTCCTTTGGTGGGATCAAGATGAGTTTTTCCAATTCTTGAATCCGTAATTACAATTTTCATTACATCTGAAGGGTTTATTTTATATTTTTTACAAATAATTTTTATTTGATTTACATAAGATACTTTAGTTGCTAGAAAACAATTAGAAGCATATTTACCCATCTCAGCTATTGTTGGGTCGTCATATATTAATATATTTTCTTTATTTTTTGGTGTAATTTTTGCGTTATAAAACAGTTCTATTACTCTATTTATATATTTTTTGTTGCCACCAAATACAATTCTATCTGGATTTAGAAAATTTTCAAGTGCATTTTTTTCTGTTAGAAATTCAGGAGAATATATAATTTTCAATTTTGGATATTTCTTTATAATCTTATTTGTAGTTCCAGGAATTACAGTTGATTTTATTATCAATATTCCTTTTGCTTTATAATAATCTAAATCATTTATAACATTTTCTAATATTTTTATATTACACCCATTTTTATCAGTTGGTGTTGGTAAACATAAAAATATATAATCACTTTCTTTAGCAATTTCTTCTTTAGTGTTAAGATTTGAATATTTTATGTCATTTATCAATACAGTATATTTTTGTTTTTTAAATACATGGGCAATTGTTTTCCCTATTGTTCCAAATCCAATTATACCAATTTTAGTAATACCAACCACCTTTTTATGTATCTTCTAAATATTATTTTTTTAAAATTCAATTTTTGAGATAAATTCATTTCATTCTTAATTTTTTCATAGAGCATTTTATGTCCTAATATATGTTTTGATATATTCTTTTGTGTGAGATTTCTTTTATGTACATAATAATTTGTGAGATATTTTGGTATAATTTTAAATGGATAATGTTTTGATAATCTTATCCACATATCCCAATCTTGACATGCAGGCAACTCTTCATCAAACATACCTACCATTTCAAAACATTCTTTATTTATTAACGCTGTAGAACATGTTCCGATCCAATTTCTATTTAAAAGCTTTTCATGTATATTTCCTTGAAATTTACACGCATGTTTATCAATAATTTTTCCATTTTTTATAATATTAAAAAAAGTATAAATACAATGAAACTTCCCTATATATTTTATCTGTTCTTCTAATTTTGTTGGAAGCCATTCATCATCATCATCTAAAAAGGCAATATATTGTCCTTTCGCTTTTTTTATTCCTATATTTCTTGCTATATTTGCATTATCTCCTTCTGAGACAATTATTATTTCATAATTTTTATATGTTTGTCTTTTTATACTATCAACAGCCCTTTTTAACATCTTTTCTCTATCTTTTATTGTCGGTATTACAACTGAAATTAATTTTCTGCTCAAAGAGCCACCTTTTTTTATATTTAATTTTATCAAAATATAATAAATTAAAAATTTGAAAGATATATAATAGTTTCATATTATCGATTGTAAAGAATATTTAACTATATAAGGAGTTTAATAATAATTGTTTATTTAATTTTTTTAAATATTTAAAAGATGAATATTAAATGAAAACCGAAAGAAAACTTATCTCAAATGTTTTTTATTTGTTTCTAGCATGGACTATATCCGCTATTTTTTCATTTCTTTTTTGGTGGGTTGTAGCTAAGAGTACACTCCCAAATGAATATGGATTAATTTCTACAATATTTAATACAACAGCTTTATTAGCTGGCATTTCTATTTTAGGACTTGCTACAACTAATACAAAATTAATACCAGAATATCTTGAAAAAAAACAAATTAAAAAAGTTTCTGCTCTTATAACATTTACTTTAAAAACAGTTCTAATTACAAATATTATATTTTCTCTTAGTATAATTTCTTTCCTTTTCTATTTTTCAGAAATATCATTTCCAGTTATATTTTTAATTATTTTACTTATGTTTTTTATTTCCTTTGCGAATATATCTAATTTTATTTTACGTGGATTTCAATTCATGAAGAAAATTACAATTACAGAAATAATAGGAAATGTTCTTAAATTTTCGATCACATTGATCTTAATCTTATATGGATTTAAATTTTATGGTCCTCTAATAGGACTTTTGATAGGAATTTTTGTTGCAACACTATTAAGATTTAAATCAATTCCATTTCATCTAGTTTCCACAAAACAATTAAAGAAAAAATATATATTATTGAAATATGGTTTGCCAGGACTAATAATGACACTATCAACTATACTATTTCTTAATGGGCAATATACAATTCTCACATTTCTAAAAGGCACATATGAAACAGGGATATTTACTGTAGCTATGATTTTATTTACACAAATAGTCACTATTTCAAAAATTACATCGCAAGGACTTTTTCCACTTATTTCTCAATTAAATGTATATAGAAATAAAAAATCAAAACAACAATATCTTACAAATACAACATTTAGATATACATTTCTTGTTTGCTTTCCATTGATGTGTTTTTTAATTCTTTTTGCAAAACCAATAATTTTAATTTTTTCAAGCGAAGAATATCTTTCCGCATCTAAACTTTTCCCAATTATAGGTATTGCTTCACTTTTATATGGTTGTTCACAAATTTTTCTCACAAATTTATTTGCTATAGGTAAAACAAAAATACAAAGAAATATATTAATTACATCTACTCTAATATTTCTCCTTTTGACATTTCCTTTAACATATTTTTTATCTTCTATTGGAATTTCTATAGCATATGCTGTCTCAGCATTCATAATATTTTCATTGTCCTTATTTTACAACAAAAAATTTTTAGGTGTGTTAATCCAGAAATCAAGTATATTAAAAATATTTTTAGCAATGCTTGTAGTAACTAGTTTTTTATATCCACTAATAAAAATTATTGAAAATTTAATTCTAAATTTTATACTTGTTATAATCTCAGTAACAATTTTCATTTTGATTTTAATACCTTTAAAATTCTATACAAAAGATGATATTAGATTACTTCACTTTATTTCTTCAAGAATACCAATTTTCAAAAATCAAATAAAAAAAATAGTAAATTATTTTTCTTTGCTTGTAGTTAAATATTCCTAATAAACAACTTCATAAACTATATTTCCATCGCACCCTCCTTGCAAACATTGCTTCGAAACAGGACCATTTTCATAAACCTTTTTAAAATAATCAGGATTATCTTCTAAAACTTGAATAAATCCAACCGGAAATTTTTGTCTATATGCATGTTTATCTATACTAAATTTTTGAACAAAAACATAATTTATTCCTTCAGCTTTTAGTCTTTCATGAACTAATGTTGCATTATTACTTAAAAGTATATCTCTTGAATCTGGTAGTGATGCAAATTGAGCACATTTTCTCTGTGCATTATAAGTTGCTCTATGTCCCCAAACTGTATATAAGGTAGCATTTTCTGGTGTATTTTGTTTTATCCAGTCGCATGCTTCAAAAAATGATGGAGAAAATTGTTTTACAGCTTTCATTATCCTAAGTTTTTGATTTAAATTCCAAAATCCTAAAATGATTACTAATATAAAAACAATAACTGCAAGATTTTTATAATATTTTTCTATAAACTCATAGACTTTATCTAAATAAATTGCAACTATAAATGAAATGCTTATTAATGATCCAAGCATATATCTTGCTGTATCTTCAGCTCTTGATGTTGACTTGATTAAAACAAAAATAAAAGAAATCAAAACAATTAATAATAAAACATTTTCTATATTTTGTTTTTTAATTATTAGATATAATCCACACAAAAAGAACAAAGGAATAAAAAATATAGATCCATATGCAAAATTCAAATAATTAGTAATACCCATTTTCATAAGACTTAGTTCAGATCCAGTTGGTGTTGTGCTTCCTTCGAACTCTCTGTTTGTCTGTACCTCATACTCAGGACTTTTGATGCAATTATTATTATTGAATAAAGGAAGTCCACACATAGGAGTTCTGAAATAATAAAAGTTTCTTATAAAAAATGGTCCTGTAATTAATATTAATATCAAAAAAAATGGAATATATTTTTTTATTATTTTAAGATCTCTATTTTTTTTAAATAATTCATATAAAAATACTAAGCCAATTATAGGAAATACAACAACACCAGGCAATTTTGTTAATATAGAAAATGATGCAAATATTCCAGATAGAATCCAATATTTTTTTTCATTTCCTTTCAATGCTAATATTAAACATAAAACAAATGAGCTAAAAACAAAAGTAAATAAAACATCTGTATAAAAAAGCACAGAATATGTGACTAAACATGGGACTGTTATCATTATTATAGATGCTATAAATGCAATTTTTTCATTAAATATTTTTTTACCTAAGAGAAAAACTACTAATCCCAACATGAATGTTGCAATAAATGGTGTTAAAATTTTGACTACTATTTCACTAAATCCTATTATCAAAAAAATTCCTGCTTCTAAAATATTCCATAAAGGTGGCCTTGAAAATCCTTCTATTCTAAGATTGGCCTGTTCAAAAGGAGTCCAGATTGGGTATTCTTTATTTTCATATATCCATTGTGCCATTCTAGTGTGGTAACCTTCATCACCAAATGCTATAGGAGAGGTAAGAGTCACTCTTAACTCAAAAATAAAAATCAAAGAGATAATTAGCAATAAAGCAATAAGAAATGGTTTTTTTATTTCTAATTCAATCTCTTTTGGCATTTAAAACAACTTTATTTTAATAAAATTTATTTTTGTACTCTCTAAATTTATAGTAAAAACAAATCTTATAAGTTTTATTATTAAATATTATTTGTGATATAATGAAAATAACATTTTTAATTCCGCCTGCAGTTGGTGTTCCTCCAGAAAGAATATTCGGTTGTAATTATGGATATTTCTTTCAGCATAATATTTTTATGTTGTATCCAGCTGCTATGTTGGAAAAACAAGGGTATGATGTAGAATTTATAGATTGTCCGGTTGAAGGGAAAGATGAAAATTGGTTCAAGGAATTTCTAAAAAAAGATAGATCAGATGCTTATGTTTTATATACAGTATTTCTAGCAGAAAAGACAGACAATCATATATCTAAATTAATAAGATCGATAAGAAAAGATGTAAATATTATTTTTATTGGTCCTGAGCCAACAGGATTTCCTGAAAGATTCTTAAAATTTGTCAATGATGATAAAATTTTTGTAGTAAGGGGAGAGACTGAAATAACAATGAAAGAATTAATACAAGCAATAGAAAAGAAAAAAGATTTTGGTAATATATTAGGATTAAGTTGGAAAAGAAAAGGAAAAATAATACATAATCCACCAAGACCATTAAATGAAAATTTAGATGAACTTCCATTTCCTGCAAGACATTTAATTAAAAAACCAAAAAAATATTTTAATCCAAAATTAAAAAGAAAACCAAGTACAGTTATGCTAACAAGTAGAAATTGTTGGGGGAGATGTATATATTGCATTCCTTGTTCATATAGTTTTGCTAGAGAAATAGAATATAAAAAATACAATAATTGGTGTAAACCAAAAGTTGGATTGCGTTCTCCAAAAAATATTGCAGAAGAATTTAAGTTAATTAAAAAACAAGGATATAAATCAGTTGCAATCATAGATGATAATTTTATCAACGGAAAAGAAAGAACAATTGAAATTTGTAACAGAATTAAAGATTTAGATATAGAATGGGGATGCTTAGCAAGAGCCGATTGTTTACAAGATGAAGAATTATTAGAAGCAATGGCAAAGGCAGGATGTAAATATGTTGATATGGGAGTAGAATCATTTGATCAAAAAGTATTAGATTATGTTCACAAAGATATGACAGCAGGACAAATATTAAATGCAATTATTCTTCTTAAAAAACATGGAATAGAACCAAAAATAAACATATTATTTGGTACCTATCCATACGAAACAAAACAATATATAAAGTGGACACTCGACATATTAAAACAATTAGATATAGATTTTGTTTCTTTTGGTCTAGTGATTCCTCATCCATACACAGAATTCTATAAAATAGTAAAAAAGAATAAATGGTTTGCAACAAGATCAGGAGACTTCGAACCAGTAGATCCTTATCAAGAAGGAACAATAGATTTTCCAAATATGGATCATAAACAATTAAAAGAAATGATTAGATGGGCATATAGAGATTTTTATTTAAGGCCAGGTTATATATGGAAAAGATTAAAAAATACAAAAACTTTAAATGAATTATTAGGAGAAATTAAGACAGCTTGGAATTTATTTATTAGAAAATCAGCATAATTGATAAAATGAAAAAATACCCTTCTGTAACAGTTTTAGTGACAATGAAAAATTCAGCACATACAATAAAAAAATGTATAGATTCTATTCTAAAATTGGATTATCCCAATAAAAAAATTATGTGTGTTGATGCATTTTCAACAGACGGCACTTATGAAATATTGAAAAAATATGGAAATAAGATTGAACTTTATCAAAAAAAAGGAAATATATCTATTGCATATAATTGGGCATATAAAAAAATAAATACAGATTTTATTGCATTTACTAATGCTGATTGTGTAGTAAAAAGAGATTGGTGTTCAACACCAAAAACAGTTAACAAATTACAACAATTAATTGGAAAAGAATTAGAACACAGATTTAAAAACTTTCCTGAGTTTATTTCTAGAGCTCCGGATATGAATTTATGTGTTAGAACAAAAATAGCAAAAAAGGTTCCTTGGGATGAAAAACTAGATGTAACACAAGAAACAGATTGGGGATATAAATTAACAAAATATGGAAGAATGAGATATATTCCTGATGCAATTGTATATCATTATCATAGAGCAACCTGGAAAAATTATTTTAAACAACAAATGAAATATGGAAGAAA
>JAFCEW010000018.1 GCA_017608955.1 Candidatus Aenigmatarchaeota archaeon
CCAGAAGAAAATACAGCTGTGAATGGAGTAATTGCACTAATGATATCATTTATGGTGTGGGCATATCCTATTATGTCTGGAGTTGATATAGAAGCACAAATGTCAAGTTTCTTTATGCATGGTTTAGTTATTACTTTAGTTGTAATGGTATCTGTTATGTTAATGGGAATGTTTGCTCCACCAGATTTGCCAAAGCATCTTGCTGATACTATATTGAAAGGAAATAAATTTGTAGCAATACTTATATTAGGACTTTTCTTTGGATTTTTAGTATTTTTTTCTAGTGGGATTTATACCATAGTTTTTGGTCAAGGATTTGGAGGAGCTGTGAGTTCAGATATAGGTTTAACAATAGGTGTGATATTATTATTAGTTTTACCTCTAATATTTATTGTATGGGGTGGTGGTAAATCAGCACCAGCACCATCCGAAAAAAAGAGTGAGTAAATGACTGTATTAGAAAGTTTATTGATAAATTTACAAAGTCAGGGAATTTTTGAATTATATTTACCATTTTTATTAACATTTGCAATTTTTTTCGCCTTATTAGAAAAATCAAAAGTATTTGGAAAAGACGCTAGTAAAATAAATGCACTTATAGCGTTTATAGCAGGATTTTATATAATGATTTATAGTCCTTTAGGTGTTTCTATAGGAAGCTTTTTCTCAATGTTTTTTGCTGAGACTTCTGTACTTTTAGTTACTTTATTAGTATTTTTAATGATTATAGCACTTTTAATGGGACCATTCCTTTCAGAGCCAGAGGGATGGGAAAAATTAGGCAAAAAAGTAGTTCCTTTGGTTGTTGTATTAGGACTTCTGCTAGCATTTGGTGTTTTTGGTTCAAGTGGAGGATTTGATCTCTTTAGAACAGGTGGACTTGGCGGAGGTTCATTTGGTATTAATTTATCTAGTGATGATATAGTTTTAATAGTTCTATTAGTAGGTACTATACTTGTTATAATTTGGTTGGTCGGTGGCAGTGGAGGTCCAAAATTAGAGGATCTAAAATTTAAAATTGGAAAATGATTAGTAATTAGGCGTTTTGTATTTTTTTCTTAAATTCTTCTGCAGCAACTGCATTTTGTGGTTCTGCGAGATATATTGAAGCAGCGTAATAAACAACTTTTATTTTATTTTGATATAGTTGCAATAATTTCTTTAAATATTTACTATCAGTTTTTCCTATATAATCTTCTATTTGTTTGTAGAGATCATTTAATCCAACTTTTGTTAATATTGCATTTTGTGGAGAACTCTTATAATTCTTCATTGCATCATCGATAGATTTTTTAAAATTTGCTAATAATGACAAGGTACCTTTTATTTCTTGTATTTGAGATAATTCTTGCGTTTTATATTTTTCTGCTTTTCCGAGAACTTTTAAATTTTCATATAAATTTTTTTCTAATTCTGTTTCACCTAACTCATAAATATCAGATCCTATTTTAAATTTTGGCATATTTAATCACTAATCAGTAACTAATATAGCTAGTATTTAAATATTTCTATTTTTTAGTATATATTAGAAAAATCCTAGTTTTTCGCCTATTTCAAGCCATGCCCATGCCCAAATTACAGCTTCAAAACTTCTCATATAATCTTCCTTTTTTAGAAAATGTTTGCAATCATATACATATGCATTGATATTTTCAAGAAATTCTTTCCCTTTTTCATTTTTTGGTTCAATATTTTCTAATTTATTGTTTATCTTATTTAGCCATTTTTCTATTTCTTGTTTTGGAATTCTATCATTCATATTCTATACCTTTCTAAACATTCTTTTTCTGTAAAATGCAATTTTGATGGTATTATTATGACATGAGGAATTTTTCCAAAATCTAAATTTTTCAAATCTTTTATTTTTCCAAATTTTATGCTTGTATTTCCACCTAATCTTGAACATACAACAACTTCAATGTTTTCTCCCAATTCATTGGATAATATTTCTAATGCTTGTCTAACATTCATATATTTCTCATTTTCTATGTCAATATCTAATAAAAGTAAAGTATGTGCATTTATTGACTGATTTTGTTTTATAATATCAAAAACAGATTTTGGGATTTCATTGCCAGTTCTTTCAGGAAATGTTATAGATGCAGTTTTTCCGAATTTATATAGATGCAACCCACATTCAGCTATTGCAGAAAATATAGATGAACCATGTATTACTTCTACTTTTATTCCTTTTTCTTCAGCTCCTTTTTTCAAGATAGAATGTGTTGTTGCAGAAAAACAATCTCCGCCGACTAATAATCCAACATTTTTTTCTTTTGCTTGTTTGAATATTATATCTGATTCTTCAATTTGTTTTCTTGATAAAATCTCAATTTTTTTTCCAAATAACTTTTCCAGTTTTTCTTTATTGATATTTGGTTGTGTATAACTTTCTAAAAATAAAATATCACAATTTTTGGCTCTATTTAATGCTTTCAAACTCATATCATTTTCATCATACAGACCTAAACTAATGAAGTATAACATATTATAAACCTTTTCATATATACTTTTAAATATGAACATTTCAAGTTTTGAAATTATTGGATCAAGAGAAAAGGCAATAGCTATTGTCGAAATTCCAGATGAATTAAAAAAGAAACAAAAAGAAATAGCTCAAGAAATTATTAAAAAACACAAAAATGTAAAAACTGTTCTTAAAAAAACATCAGAAAGAATAGGAATATACAGAATAAAAAAATATAGAATTATTCTTGGAGATAAAAATACAGAAGTTATTCATAAAGAATCTGGATGTAGATTCAAATTAGATCCAAGAAAAGTTTATTTTTCTCCAAGAGAAGGAACAGAAAGATTAAGAATTGCAAATCAAGTTAAAAAAAACGAAAAAATTTTAGTTATGTTTGCTGGTGTAGGTCCATTTGCAATAATAATATCAAAAAAACAACCAAGTTCTGAAATAATTGCAATTGAAATAAATCCTAAAGCAGTAAAATACATGAAAGAAAATATCAAGCTTAACAAAACAAACAATATAATTCCAATAAAAGGAGATGTTAGAGAGAAAGCAAAAAAATATTTTTCTTATTTTGATAGAGTTATAATGCCTTTGCCACATGATGCTAAAAAATTTCTAAATCTTGCTATAAAGTGTTTAAACAAAAAAGGAACAATTCATTTATATACAATTGAGAGGGAAGATAAAATAGAACAAAAAGCAAAAAAAATAATTTCCAAAATTAAAAATCATAAAGTAAAATATAAAATTAAAAAAGTTTTACCATATTCTCCAAGAACAAATAAATATTGCATTGATATCAAACTACTAATGTAGCAAAATAACTTTCTAAATTAAAATAATCAACAACCCAATTTATAGAATAATAGCCAGCAAGGCTTATTAAAAGTGCAAATATAAATTTTCCTATAAACATCGCAAGAAAATATCTTTTGAAATCATATCTAATTATGCCGCAAAAAGCACTCATTAAATTATCAGGAATAGGAGTTAAGTTGGCAACTATTATCCATAAAAATGATCCATATTTTTTGAATGTTTTTCTCATTTCTATTAGTTTATGTTCATATCTTTTTTCTAATAATTCCTTACCACCCAATCCAATCAAATAACTGGTTAAACTACCTATTGCTCCACCCAATGCTGCAGCAAATGCCAACACAAAAGGATTCAAGACAGAAGCAAATGAAAAAACCATTATAAAACCAGGAAAAGGAAGAACAACAGCAGATGTTATTAATGATGTTAAAAATATTCCAATATAGCCCCAGCTATTAATAAAAGCATAACTTCCTGCAAGTATTGATATTATTGTAGCAGTGATAGACATTTAATTCACATACATTATAAATAATTTAGAAAAATAAATTATAAAAAGTGATATTGTGGATTTGTTTGCTCATTATGCTGTAGGTATGTTTCTTTCTAAAATTTTCAATACTCCTTGGGCGATTTTCTTTGCATGTATACTTGACTTTGACCATGTTCTATTTTTTATTTATAATAAAATCAAAAAAAGAGAACCTATAGGAGTTCCAAGAATAAAATATTTTGTTTACAGTAAAAGAACTTGGTTGCATAGCTTATGGGGATTGATTATACTTTTAGTATTATTTTCTTATCATTTTTCTCCAACTCTTATTATAGTTTCTGTTGGATCACATTTAATTTTAGATGCACTTGATAGATCTGGCATAGGAATTTTTCCATATTTAACAAAAAAGAAAATAGCTGGTCCATTCCCTGTTGCATATTCTTGGAGTGAGCCATCAAAATCAAATGCTAAACAACAATCTTATATTAGTATAGCAACCACATTAGTCTTTTTGGCATTGTTCTTCTTCTTTTAGAATGTAACAAAGATAGAGAATAAAGCTAAAAAAGTTAAAAGAATCCAAAGACCTAAATTCCATGCAAATATTTTGCCACCATCTAATTGAGGTGCAGGTAGCAAATTGAAAAATGCAAGCATCGCATTATAAAAACTAAAGTAATAGAAAAAATCTCCTTGGAAAAACTTAAAAAATATTGCTAAAAATAAATGCACAGTAATTCCTGATAATGTTATTAATCCAATATGCTTTTCTTTTAGTTTAGCTATTTTGAATCCCCATCTTCCAAAACTATAAGGCATTATTTCTGTTCTTCCTGTTGCAACAAATAGAATTTTTGTAATAGGTTCTAAAATCATACTTATAATACCTAAAGCAACCCCAGATGGCCATAATTTATATGTTGCCATACATCCTAATTTTTTAGCAGAAAATTTATTGGCAAAAACTCTTAATAAAAAAGAAAATGTTATTATTCCTAAACTGATTGCAAATAAACTCCTGAAATCTTGAAAAGAAAATATAAAAGTTACAGCTATAATAGAAATTGCTAAATCTCTTAATTCAATATTTGTAAAATATTTCATAATAATACTTAGTATAAAAGAATATTTTTAGTTTTTTCGATACCTATTTATATCTTATTTCAAAATAAATATTGGGGTCATATGACAGGTGAATTAGTTTGTTTCATCTAAATTAATTTTATTTAGTACTATTTCTCAAACAATTAAAATAATAGAAAATAATATTTTTAATAAAGCTGAGTTGGCAGAGTGGCTATGCAATCGGCTGCAGACCGATGTACGGGGGTTCGAATCCCTCACTCAGCTCTTGAGATGATAATATGATAAAATTATACAATACAATGTCAAGGAAAAAAGAAATCTTTAAACCAATTAAAAAAGGAAGAGTTGGATTATATTCATGTGGCCCCACAGTTTATTCTTATGCTCATATAGGTCATTTCAGGTCATATATTTTTGTTGATACATTAAAAAGAATCTTGAGATATAATAGATTCAAAGTAAAACATGTAATGAATATAACCGATGTCGGGCATCTAACTTCTGATGCTGATACAGGAGAAGATAAAATAGAAAAAGAAGCACGAATAGAGAAAAAAACCGTCTGGCAGATTGCAAAATTCTATACAAAAGACTTTTTCAATTCAATGAAAAAACTTAATGTGAAAAAACCAGATATTATATGTAAAGCAACAGATCATATTCAAGATATGATTGATTTCATTAAAAAAATCGAAAAAAACGGATATACATATAGGACTTCTGATGGAATTTATTTTGATACATCTAAGATGAAAGACTATGGAAAATTAGCTCGACTTAAAATAGAAGGATTGGAAAAGGGAAAAAGAGTTAGTTTTGGAGAAAAGAAAAATGTAACAGATTTTGCCTTATGGAAATTTTCTCCAAAAGATAAAAAAAGACAAATGGAATGGGATTCTCCTTGGGGAGTTGGTTTTCCTGGTTGGCATATTGAATGTTCTGTCATGTCAATGAAATATCTTGGAAAAGTTTTTGATATTCATACTGGTGGTGTTGATCATATTCCAGTTCATCATACAAATGAAATAGCACAAGCAAAAGCAGTTATTGGAAAAGATTTTGTTAGATATTGGTTGCATAATGAATTTGTAATGGTAAATGGAGAAAAGATGAGCAAGTCAAAAAGAAACTTTTTCAATATGAATGATATCGAGAAAAAAGGATTTGATCCATTAGCATTAAGATATCTTTTTCTAACAGCACATTATAGATCAAAAATAAATTTTACATGGAAAAGTTTAGAGGCAGCTCAAAATACTTTAAATAAATTAAGACAACATATGTTGTTATTACAAGAACCAGACAATAAGAAATCAAATAAAAATAAAATTAAAAAATACAAAAAACAATTTCAAGATTTTATAAATGATGATTTGAATACACCTGAGGCAATATCATTAATATGGAAAATGATAAGAGATGAAAAAGAGATTAATAATAAAGATAAATATAAACTGATTTTAGAATTTGACAAAGTTTTTGGATTAAATCTAGATAAAATAAAACCAACCAAAATAAAAATTCCAACAGGAATCAAAAAACTAATTAAGGAAAGAGAAAAAGCAAGAAAGAATAAAAACTGGAAAAAAGCAGATGAGATAAGAAACAAACTAAAAAAGAAAGGATATATTTTAGAAGATACACCAAATGGACCAGTTATAAAAAAATCATCTAAAGTATAATAATGCTTCTTTTATATTGCTAACTTCGACTATTGGTATTCCAACTTCTTTTTCAACATCAATTTTATTTTCTATTGTCTTTACTTGGCATACTTCTCCAAAAACTGTATCTTTACATTCTTTTTTCTTTTCTTTTTCAATATAAAATTTTTGCCCTTCTGGAACCAAAAATAAAGTCATATTATTATTTTTTATTGCTTCTGCCTTTTGTGGTATGCCACCAACTTGGACTATATTTCCATTTTCATCCAATGCACCAGTTATTGATACACTTTTATTTATAGTACTATTTTCTAATGCAATTATAGTAGCAATTGCCATTGCTGCACCTGCTGATGGACCTTCTATTGCAGATGCATCAGTTCCAATAGAATAAATAATATCATATTTAGACATATCTATTCCTGTGACATTTTCTGCAACTTTTTTAGCATTTCTTATAGAATCTTGAGTATCAGTCCAGAAAAGCAGTTGGTCAATATCAACTAATGTTTTTCCAGTTCCAGGTTTTGCTTCAACTGATAATTTAACTATAATGCCTTTATCATCTGGACTTACTGCAGGAACATCAATCGTTACTTTTCTTGTTGTATTCTGAATTATTATAACTGTGTTTTTATTCATGACTTCAGAAATTATGTTTCCATAAAAAATTCCATAAAATACAAAAAATAATACAATTACAATCGGAACAATTAACTTTTTTTTCATATTTATCATATTTCGTTTTTTATAAAAATAAATGCAAAGAGCGCGTCCGCAGTGGGAACAGCTTCACAGCTAGGCTTTGCCAGATATTTTTCTCCATCCCGTTAACTCGCAAGCACCGAAACAAACACCTTATAACTGCTTCCTTCCGGACCTGATTCGTTCAGCGAATGATCGGCCCTGGGAGACGAGATATCATTGTCCGATATCTGAGCCCAACTGCAAAACTGAACCGCCTTTGGACTGTGGTCCCGCCGTAAACCGGATTTGCGGTAACAGGAGACCGGTAGCCTCCCGACCAGTGGCTCTTTGCAATTTAAATTTTATTTTGTTACTCTTAAATACTTTTATAAAATAATTTAATATCTTAAAATCAGAATATAAATTATGTTCAAAAATAAACTTGATAGTTTCTTTAAACCAAAATCAGTAGCAATTATAGGAGCATCTCATGACAGAGAAAAATTAGGATCAATAATTTTATGGAATTTTATTGAGAATCTTGATGGAAAGATATATCCTATAAATCCTAATACAGCACCGATTTTTAATAAAAAAGTTTACAGTTCTATAAATAAAGTTCCTGGAAAAGTAGATTTGGCAATTATTGTTGTCC
>JAFCEW010000019.1:0-6485 GCA_017608955.1 Candidatus Aenigmatarchaeota archaeon
TTTTATTGTTCTTTTAGTTCCAATAAGTTTGACTTCTTCGATCAAACCGACTTTTAGTTTTGACATATATACTAATTCATTCTAAAGAAAAGCATATTTAAAGATTATTATTTTGGAGAAATCCCATCAAATTATGGCTTTATTCGCCTTTTAAAGTATTATCTATATGATATATAATAAAAAATGTTTTATTAACCCATGTTAAATATTAATAAGTGATTTATATGACAGATGTTATAAAAACAGATGGAAAAAGAGAAAGTTTTAATATAGAAAAAATAAGAAGATCGATAGAAGCCGCAGCTAGGGAAACACATATATCAGATGATAGGAGAAGAGATGTAATAAATCGAGTTCTAGAAATAACAAGGGAAATGGCTGAAAAGAATAGTACAATAAAAACAAGAGATCTCAGAGATAGGATATTGAGAGAACTAGATACTCTTGAACCATCTATATCAAAGTCTTGGAGAGCGTATGAGCAAACCAAAGCTACAAGAAGATAGATAACTATTAGGTCGTTGTAAAATATTATTAAAATATAGGTAGCAATTAAATTATTAGATAGAGTGAAATATAAAATATTAATTTTTTATATTTAGCATCAGTAATAATAATCTCAATAGCTATAATATTTTTATGGTATTAAGACAAGTAATCGGATTAGGACTTATAATTATAGCATGGCTAAATCTTCTTGGATTAGGAGATATTTCAAGAATTGTTATTTTTATATTAGGGTTTGATATGCTTTCTCTTTTCTCAAAAATACTAATATTTGGAATAGATTATTTATTGTGGAATTTGTGGCAAAATTACTATTTTTAGGTAAATTTGTAAACTATATTTTGAAACCATTTGCGATATTTATAATTTTATTTTTAAATGGTATAGCATTAGAAATATCAGTAATAGTTGCAGGAATAGATTTATTATTGAATATGACAAAATGATAATTCATGCCGAGGTGGCAGAATCTGGTAAATGCGCTAGCTTGGAGAGCTAGTGTCCTTCGGGACTTCAGGGTTCAAATCCCTGCCTCGGCGTGTCTAATTCCTAACTTCCAACCTCTTTATAATTCAAATCTTTTTAATTTTAATAATAATTATGAGTTTGGAGAAACTGAAAAAATATATATCTGATTATAAAGAAAAAAATGAAGGAATTCTAAAAAAATATAATATTGACATTGTAATAAGTTCTCTCACTTTTAAAAATAAAACATTTAATGGGATAGTTTTTACCCCTATTCCTATAAGATTTTCTACAGTTCCACATTCATATAATCCAAAGTATAATCCACCCCCAATTATCATTACTGATATTCTGGGTATTATATCGGCTGAGAGCATTGCAAAATTTTATGGTTTAAATTTCACAACAGAAACTGTTAAATTTCCTCCAGAAAAACATTGCCCTGGTTTCACATCTTATTTTTCAAAAAAGGAAGAAATTGATCCTATTGTAAAAAATATTTTAGGAGCAAAAAAGGATTTTGAATATTTATATGAAGAATTGAATAAAAAAAGGAAAGAGACTATTGAAGAAGCTCTTAAAAAATTGAAAAAATAATATATTATTTATTTAATCTCATCCAATTTAACATTAGTCCTTGGTTTTTTAGGAACATAATCGCATTCTTCTACTTTCAAACTAGAAATATCATAAGTTCCTATTTGTCTTGCAATCTGTATTATTTCTTGTTTATCAAAACCTATTAATGGCCTTAAAACTGGTATAGAAACTGCCTGATCTAGAACAGCCAAATTATCTAAAGTTTGCGAAGCAACTTGCCCTAATGACTCTCCTGTTACAATTGCCTTGCATTCTTCTTTTTTGGCTATTTTCTCAGCTATCCTATACATTTGTCTCTTACAAAATATACATATAAGATTTCTCGGAACTTTCTTGATCATTTTGTCCAAGTATTTTTTATGATTAAATGTATGTTTTTTGATTTTACAATTTGACCATTTTTCAAGCTCTTTAACCATTTTCAAAAATCTTTTTTTCTTGTCTTTATTTTTATCATCAGCATAAGCAACCTCTATAATACACCCTCTTTTCATCATCATCCATGCAGCAACAGCAGAATCTATTCCACCTGATAATAATACTAAAACTTTTCCAGCTGTTCCCACAGGCATACCACCAGGACCATTTATTTTTTCGGTATAGATATAGACATCTTTATCTCTTATCTCAATATATATAGTAACTTCAGGTTGTGTAAGATCTACTTTATATTTATCAGGAATTTTATCAGCAAGTCTAATTGTCATTTCTTTTGATGTAAAATCGTGCTTTCCTGTTCTTGTAGTTCTAATAGCAAACGTTTTTTTATTTCCTAGAAGTTTGATATAATTTTTTTCAAAAAAATTTTCTAATTCATTTAATTTAATATGATAACAAAAAGAAAATGAGACAATTCCGAATATTTTTTTCAATAATTTTTCTGTTTTCTTATTTTCAGTTTTTATAAATATTCTTCCTCTTTTTGTATAGACACTAAATTTAATTTTATTTTTTTTAAGAGAATTAGAAATATTGTTAATTAGTTTTTTTATGAATATTTTTTTTACTGGTTCTGACTTTAAAAATATTTCAGAATATCTAACTATAATCTCGTTTTTTTCAAGTTTATTCATAACTAAAATTAGTAGAAAATAAACTTTATATTTATTCTAATGAAAATATAATTAATGACAATAGAATTAGCTTTAGCACAAATATGGGCTTCAACTTTGAATATATTACCTAATGTAATAGCGGCAATAATCTTACTATTAGTAGGTTGGATACTAGGAAAGGTAATAGGAAGAGTTGTAAAGGAAGTTTTAAGAAGACTAAGACTAGACAGATACTTCAAATTCGGGGAAGCATTTAAAGTTAGTGAAATATTTTCAATAGCAATCGCATGGATTATTTATCTTGTTTTCATAAAGGCAGCTGTAGGAACACTAGGAATAGCAGCATTGGATGAATTTGTAGGTAATGTATTAGCATTCATACCAAAGATATTAGGAGCAATGATCATTATATTGGTTGGTTATGTAATTGCTGAATATGTACAAAGAGAAGTTACAAAGACAAAAACAGAATATTCAAGAACAATAGGAAAAGTAATTTTCTTCTTTACCTTAGTAATCTCGATAGCAATAGCATTACCATTTTTACAAATAGATACAACATTGATAAATGGTATTATTTTAATACTAGTGGGTTCAATTGGACTTGGAATTGCAATTGCTATAGGTCTTGGCTTAAAAGACACAGTAAGAGAAATGTCAAAAAAATATGCAAAGAAAAAATAAGCAAGCCCGAAAGAAAAATTAGGTGATTTTTTAGAGTTTTTTCTATTTTTATTTTTCTATTCCAATAAAAAATCCTATTATATTTGGCATTAAAAAAGAAAATAAACCAAATACAAAAAGAACTATAAAAATAAAAACAATTTTCCTTGAGTTTATTAAAATCTCTTTTAACATCTATTTAAAAAATAGAAAAGTAAATAAAAAAAACTACTCGTTATGGGCAAAATGTCCTTAACTAATTATGGATTGTAGCTGTATCTGTGTGTTGTAAACCTGAGTCTGTTACAGTATATGTTATTGTTATGTCCACATCTCCTGATGTGCTTACTCCTGTAATTGTTATGTCATCTCCTGGATCAGCGGTAGCTACGTCAGGAGTTCCTCCAGTAACAGATATTGATTCTATTGCTTGTGCACCATTTCTAATTAAAAGTGTCCCATTTGCATAATCTACAAATGCAAAATACGAAAAGCATGGGCTACAAGATACTCCTCCTTTTAGGCTGAAAACTCCCATTCCGTATAATGCTGCAACTACTACTATTACAATTAAAATTGCCCATCCATATGTCATTAAATATTCCATTGCAGATTGTCCTTTCTTCATATGAATTCTCATAATATTCTTTAGTTTTACTTCTATTTTAAATATTGTGTTTAAACAACTACACCAAAAAGTCTTACAACAGCAAATCTTGCCAAGAAAAAGACTGTAATACTAATTAATAATAAGATTGGAATAAATTTTATTCCTGCTTTCTCAGATCCTTCTTGAACTAATCCTATTAATATCGCTCCAAAGAATGAAGTAATAGCAATTGAAGTTAAAGCATATAATTTCAGGAATTGAGGTTCTATTTTTACACCTTGAAAACTCATAACTTTTAAATTACTACTAAATATCTGATGCACATCTGCTATTCCACCCAATTCTCTCATTGTTTCTACAAGATAAGACGAAATACCATATAAAAGAGGTGCTCCTATTCCTACTGCAAAGAAAATAAATATAATATACATTGTTACTTGTGCATGAATTTCTCTTCTAAGTATTTTTGTTTGTCTTATATCTTCTGCCAATCCATTTAAAAGATCAGACATATTTCCTCCTCTTAACACTCCTTCTCTAAGAAGATCTATACTTCTTGCCAGAAGTTTTGAATTTATATTTTCAGGTATAGTTCTGAGAGATTCTTCTAAGGAATCTCCTGCAATAGTTTTTTTTGCAGCTTTTTTTATTTGTTTTTCTAAGGGACCAAATTCTTTTCTTGCCGCTAATAAAAGAGCTCTATCAGGAGTTAAACCAGATTTTAGATTTGATGCAATCAATCTTAAAGCATCTGGGAGAATCTCATCCACAAATTTAGTTCTTTTATCTGATACTACAACAAGAATGGCATTCATAAGAACAAAAAATATAATAAATGATGAAATTGTAACAATTGAAGATATAACAAAATTAGCTAATCCAACTAAAAATAGAAATAATCCAAGAGAAATTCCTAATGCAATTCCAAAAAATATTGAAAAGCCTATATATCTTTCTGCAGAGATGGTAAATTCTGAATAAATCAAATATTTTTTAACCCATTCTTTATATCGTGATGGAGTTTTTCTGAATATTATATCATATATTTTCATAATTCCACGGATGGTCTTCTATTTTTAACAATCCCCAAAAATGAAAATTGGAATACTGCCAAAGAAACTAATATTAAAAAAAACATCATTTTTGATATGCTAATCCCAGTAAATGATGATAAAATGACTAAAAATGTAATACCTAAAGTTGGCATAATTACCGCAACCATCATGTACATCATTGCCAGTGGATTTAATTGAGATCCGTATTTTCTTATAGCAACTTTTTGTTCATAAGATAGATTAGCTACTATATTATCTAAAATATTTCCTATATCTACTCCAGATTTTATTGCATTTGTGATCTGCCATATAACTCTTCTAAAATGAAGTGATGGATTTTTTATAGTTAATTCTTCCAATGCTTCAGTTTCTGACAATCCTGTACTTATTTTTTTAACGCATGTCTCAAATTCTTTTGATATAATTCCATAATTCCCTTTAGAAACAGAAACTAATCCATCAAATAATGAAACTCCTGATTTAACTTGAACTTGCAAATGTCTCAGAGCGAATATTATATTTTTTTCTATCTCCTTTGTTCTTTTAGAAATCATAAGTTTTGGATATAATGAAATATAAAAAAAACTTACAAAAAATGTTGTAGCAGACATTATGATAGTGACAAAAAAAAATGTCTGTGATAATTGCATAAATTGATACATTGAAAACAATGAAGCAAAAATAATTCCTGTCCAAAAACAAGAAAACATAAATGCTATTGTTAAATATTCTCTTGCATTTACATCAAAATCTATATTGCTGAGATTTGCATCTAAACCTGGAAATAATTTTGAGAGTCTGCTGCCTATACCATAAAATGGTTTGGCTATTTTTTTTGCCTTTGGTAATGATAAAGTTACGAATGGTATTTTTTGCATCAACTTAACCTTTTAATAATTCTTTAGGAACTATCAGTTCTACCTTTCCATTTTTTCTTACTATATTTAAGACTCTTTTTGGATTTCTGTAATATTCTGCAATAATTTTTCCTACACCATCAACTGTATTAACATTTTTCTTAATTAACCAATTTAATATTTGTTTTTTTTCTTCTAGATTCTTTTTGATTTGTTGATTTGTCATCCCGGTATGCATTTTCAATCTTTTCATAAAAGTTTTGCTTTTTTTACATTTTTTTATTTTATCTGTCCTCACATCCCATCTATATAATATTCTTATCGGAACTCCTTTTTTATTTGGATCTATTGGAGCTACTATTTCTGAAATTTCATAGATTCTTCTTATACCTGTTCTTCTGTCTCTAAACATAACTACGAGTAAATCTAATGCCTCCATAAGTGTTTCAGGAACATCAATTGGTGGATTAACTAATCTTCTATATGTTTGCTCACTTGTATCTGCATGCAAGGTTGAATATACACTATGACCTGTATGCATTGCTTCGAATAAAACTTCTGCTTGTCTTTGTCTTCTTATTTCTGCTACTATTATTCTATCTGGTCTCATTCTTAGACTATTAACTAAAAGATCTAACATACTTATTTCTCCTTTCCCTTCTGGGCTTGG
>JAFCEW010000019.1:6499-6850 GCA_017608955.1 Candidatus Aenigmatarchaeota archaeon
TTGGCTCTCTAGTTGTCATCGGTATCCAATGCAAAAATCTTGGTAGTTTTATTTCTCTTGTATCTTCTATGCTGATAATTCTTTGATTTGGTGGCATGAATGGTGCTAGAACATTTAATAAAGAAGTTTTACCGCTTCCTGTACCACCAGAAACTATAATATTCATTTCATATTGTATTGCCAGCCAAAGTAAGGCTGCAATATTTACATCTATTGTTTTATTATTAACAAAATCTGTGATTGTCCATGGCTTTCGCCTAAACATTCTAATAGTTATTGTATTTCCTTTTGTAGAGATTGGAAATAAAGTTGCATTTACTCTATCACCAGTTATAAGATTAGCATCTAACA
>JAFCEW010000019.1:6856-14719 GCA_017608955.1 Candidatus Aenigmatarchaeota archaeon
CTAGTGTTGTTATTTGCCTTCCAACTTTTCTACCAATACTTGAAGAATAATTTTGAATTTGTGCTTCAGAATCTATGGTAATGTTTGTTTTTAACCATCCATGCTTTCTATGATAAACCCATACAGGTTCTTCAGAATTATTAACAACTATTTCTTCTAAATTTGTATCTGAAAGAAATATCTCTAATTTACCCAATCCTACCATTTCATTAACTAACATACCTGCAAGAAATTGTTTTTTGTCTGTATCTAAATCTGGTAATTCTTTATCTAATAAATCAAAAGCCTTTGTATAAAATTTTTTTCTTCTCATCTCTAATGATGTTGGATCTGCCAATTCTGTTGTTTTTACTGGAACTTCTGCTATAACTCTTTCTTTTATTTTATCTAATAATGCTAAAGTTCCTTTTTCTATAGCAGGCGTTTTAAAAGTATAAATTGGCACAAATTCATTATCTGATAATATTATTTTAACTTCTCCTCTAATTTTATTCGCACTAATATCATATCTGTCTAAGATTTTTTCTTTCATGATTTCATCTTTAATTTTGGTGGACCAAAAAATGGATATTCTATTTTTATTAGATCATGATCTTCTAAAATTTTTGCCCATTCTTCAATAATATCAGTTTTTATACCAAGCTCTTTTGAAAGTTTAGGTATACTTTCTGATCCTTTTTCCCTAATTATATTTATTAACTGATCTATTTTTGATTCTATTATCATTCCTGTTTTTTCTAAAGATTTAACAAAAAATTCATTACTAATACCTTTCATTATATCCTCTCTTGTAACAATTCCAACCATCTTTGTCTTTCCTTCAATTACTATGAGTGTATTTATATTAAATTTATTTAGAATGGGTATTACATCAGTTATATTCATATTTGGTGTTATTGTAACAGGGTTTTTATTCATAATTGATTTGACTTTAATTTTTTCCAATCTATTTAATTCTATTTGATCTTTTCTTAAATCTAAAATATTTTTCAAGCCAAGAATTTTCATTATATCTGTTTCGCTTATGATTCCAACCAATTTATTATTAGATAAAACTGGTACTGCACTTATATTATAATCAGAAAGTATTTCTAATGTCTTTCTTAAATTATCATCTTGATTAACAGATTTAATATCAGTTGTCATAATATCTTTAACAACTGTTTCTATCATTATTGCTTTTGTTTGTTTTCTGATTTTTTTAGACATTTGTATTGGTTTTTCTTTTTTTGAAATTTCTTTAACAGGTTTTATTTTTTTTAATTTTTTAATATGAACTTTCTTTTTTATTGCTTTTTTTATAGGCTTGATTTTCTTTCTATTTATTTTTTTTAATTTTACCTTTCTTTTGTTTAGTTTTTTAATTGATAGTTTTTTCTTCTTTTTTTCTTTTCTTTTTAAGGTTTTTCTTTTCTTGTGCTTTCTTACAGATTTCTTCTTTTTTCTGATACCAAAAAAATTTTTCAAAATATTTATCATAGATGTCATTTATATCACATTTATCGTATTGTTTTTCTGAATATTATATAAATTTTCTATTACATTAATTTGTCCTTCTAATAAATCAACTTTTGTTTTTCCTGGAATATCTGTAAGGTTTAATTCTGTTGTAACAATTGCTTCGCATAGATGCATTTCTAATCTTAAAGATGCCGGTTCTGAATCTGCTATTCTAATTCTTATCCATCCTTCTAAAGTGTCTTTAGTAACATCCATTTTAAAATTGCTTTTCTTATCTCTTGCAAGATATTCTGTTGTCGTAAAACTTGAAGAATTATCAATAAAAGTAATAGTTGTTTTCAAGCCATCATTTTTCAAAGGCCCCCATTCACCTGAAGCTATTTGCCATCCATTTAATAATTGAACTGTTATGTTATAAGCATTTATTTTTCCAGAACTATTTTCATTATTTGCTGGTACTACAGCATATTGTCTTTTTCCAAATCCATCTTCATGTGTATAAGAAATATTATATGGCTCTATAATAAGAGTCATTGTATTTCCTATATTTGCTATATATGTATCCACATCAATATTTTTTTCTGGTAAATATTCTTCTGTAAAGTTTTCATATCTTGCTAAATCTTCAATAAAATTCGAAACATTTTGAGGTAATTTTTCTTGAAATTCAACATAACTAAAATTTGGCTGTTCATCTACACTAATATTTAATGTTAAAGATGTTGAATTGAATTCTTTTTCTAAAATATCTGTAACAGAATCCTGAATTGTTTTAAATTTATAATATATCCTATCAGATAATATATCTTGAGATGTCATATCTTCCATTTCTGTATTTTTAATAGAAAAAACGAATGATAAAGTAAAAATACTCATTAAAAGAAGAAATGCTATATAACTCATGAATATTCCTTTCATTTTACCCACATCTTTAATGTAGCTATATTATATTTATCTATTCTATTATTTTCAAATGTTAGAAAATTTCTTTTTGCGACAAATATATCCTTATCTTCGCCGAATATCTGAAATGCTATTTGAGTATAAATATCTTCTAAATCTTCACTTGTTGGAGCAAAATAATATTTCCCGCCAGTTATATTTGCTATTTCTTTTAAACGATCTTCATCTACATCATCTCCTAAACCAATAGTATAAATTATAATATTATTATCAGCAGCTTCTTGTGCTGCTTCAAGAGAATCTCTTCCCCTATTTTCTTGCCCATCAGTCAATAATATTTCTATCCATGGTACACCAGTTCTTCCATTTTGTTTTAATTCTTCATTTGCTGTATATATTCCTTCACCCATTGCTGTGGGGCCATCAGCAGTTAGAGATTCAATTGATTGCTTTACTAATTCTTTGTCATGTGTTAATTCTTGATCAAGATATGCGCCGTCCCAGTTCCAACACCAACCAAACCAATACCATGAACAATATGTAAAATAAACATGAGCTGATCTATCTAATTGTGTGTCAAGTTTATCAACAAAATTCTGTGCAGCATCTTTTGCATCTTCTATTTTTTGTCCTTCCATACTTCCTGATCTGTCCATTATAAGTATTACATCAACTGGTCTTTGACACCAGAATACTTGAGTTGTTTTAACATCTTCAAAACCATCATCAGTATATTCATAAGAATCTATATGAAGCATAGCACATAGATTAATTGGAATTACTTTTTTTAATTCTTCTTTTATAAAAGTTTCGTTAAGAGTATCAAGAGTTTCATTTTCATCTAAAACTATAAGAATATCATTTGCGTATTTTGTAATCATTGCTTTTGTTAAATAGTCTTGTTGTCCTTTGATTAAAGAAAATGTTAAAGCAATAAAAATTATTAACACTATTGAAATTGCAAGCAATGCATCCAAACTGAAAACAAATCCTTTCATTTCCATAACCATATTTCAATAAATGCCTCTTTGCTATTGTAAATGACTAACCTTCTAACGACAACAATCTCTTCAGCTCCTATTGGTTTAGAACCATATTCTTTTATATTTTCTCCATTTATATAATCTAGTTTAAAATAAAAACCTAAATTTCCTATTCCTAATAGTTCTTTTGTTTTATTGATAGGAATATTTGTAAACTCATTGACTTTTTTTGGATCTAATATATGACTATTTTGTGCAAGACCTATAGCAAGAACAGTTGATTCATCCCAATCTCCAGGTATTCCAGGTGATTTTATAAACATATCACTTATTTCTAAAGCTAAAAGTTGCATTTCATTTTTTTGTTCTTTTAATCCTGTACTTAAAACAGTTCTTCCCCATCCAGAAATATAAAGTTCAATCAAAAAAATCAGTATAATAATTGCAAAAAAGAAATCTATCATAATAGTTTGTGCTTTAGATTTTTTTGAATACAACTATTCCACCTTCGTTTATAACTGAATAATTTCCTTTTGTTAAAGTAAATTTAGTTTTTGATCCATCTGAAACTCCAACAGCAGGAAAAGAACAAATCACATCTCTGCTGTTTTTTACATTAATTATTCCATTATCACCTTCTATAATTACAGTATAATCTTTACCATAATAGAAATTTTCAGAAAATCCGTTTTCATTTGATTGTACTCTTATAATAAGAGATGAAATTTTATAACAAATTCTTTTTGCTTCTAATGTATGACTTACAAATACAGAATCTTCTACTCTTTTTGAGTATGTTATAAAAGCTAAAATTAGAAATAACACCAGAAATGAAACTGCAATAACCATTTCTGTACTAGATTGAGCTTTCATAATATCAATCTTTAATATTCCTTAATATAAATTCCATCCTCAGTCATATTAAGAGTTATATAATGCCTGCCATGTCTTATTGGCAAAGTCCCAGAAACATCCCCTTTAGTGATAGAATATACATCTGTTATTCCAGATTTCAAGGTTAATTTAAATAGTATTTCTTTATTTTCAACATGACTTTCTATAATTCTATAAGGAAGATTAATAACAACAGTTGTCTGAGATCCGACACCCATAGAATATACATAATCAGCCGCTTTTGCAATTGTATCTGCTGCTTCTTTTGCTTGACTTACAGAAACAGACTCTGATGAATAAGTAATTGTATAGTAAAAAACTATTGTGACAATAAATAGTCCAATACCAATTATCATCAAATACTCTGTTGCTACTTGTCCTTTCATTGAGAATTATTTCGTTTTCTTAGTTAAAAAATAAATTTATTTCTTTATTAAGCTAAATATCTTTAATGAAAACTAAAAAATTAAAAACATCAAGAAGATATTTTTTTGGAAGCTATATATTGGGTATAGTTATATTAACAGTTGTTATTTTTGCAAATATATTAACTCAGATAAATATTTTGATTAATATCTTCTTTATAGTTTTAATATCACTCTTCTTTTTAGAAGGAGAATATTTTATTTGGTACAGAACATTTTATATAGAAAAAGATAAGATATCAAGAATAAAAGGAATTTTTGAAAAAGATAGAACGATGATCCCTTTAGAATCTGTAGCCCACACAGAATTGAAAAAAAGTGTTTTAGGTAGAATGTTGGATTTTGGTGATGTTATTATTACACCATTTTCTGGAACAGGAAATCAAATAATTTTAAGAGGTATAAGAAAACCTGATGAAATCTTAAAATATATAGAAGAAAATGTAAAAAGAATAAAAACTA
Organism: Candidatus Aenigmatarchaeota archaeon; assembly: GCA_017608955.1. Taxonomy (GTDB): domain Archaea; phylum Aenigmatarchaeota; class Aenigmatarchaeia; order CG10238-14; family CG10238-14; genus JAFCEW01. The sequence goes on from JAFCEW010000019.1 coordinate 11,985, forward strand.
AAAGATAAGTCTATATATGAATAAAATGAAAAAAATATATTTCGAAACATATGGATGCTCAGCTAATTTTTCTGATCAAGAAATAATGATAGGTTTGTTAAGCAAAAAATATAAGATAGTTGATTCTCCACAAAAATCTGATATTAATATAATTAACACATGCGTTGTAAAATCACCAACAGAAAACAAGATGATTTATAGAATAAAAGAATTGAAAAAATTAAATAAACCTATTGTTGTAGCAGGTTGTATGCCATTAATAAATAAAAAAATGATAGAAAAAATAGATAAAAATGCAAGCATGATAGGCCCTAATTCTATCCAGAAAATTAATTATGTAGTAGAAAAAACATTACAAGGAGAGAAAATTATATTTTTAGAACATTTGAAAAAACCTAAATTGAATTTGCCAAAAATCAGAAAAAATAATCTAATAGAAATTTGTCAGATTTGCTCTGGGTGCATGTCAAATTGTGCTTATTGCTGTGTAAAAAATGCAAGAGGTAGAATATTTAGCTATCCTCCTAAACTTATAATAAAAGAAATTAAAAAAAGTTTAAAAGATGGATGCAAAGAAATATGGATTACTTCACAAGATAATGGGTGTTATGGCTTAGAAATTAAAACAAATTTATCAGAACTATTAGATAAAATATCTAAAATAAAAGGAAATTTTTTTGTTAGAGTTGGGATGATAAATCCTACTTATATAAAATTTATGCTTGATGATCTTATAGATGCTTATAAATCAGATAAAATTTTCAAATTTCTCCATATACCTGTACAATCTGGCTCTGATAAAATTTTGAATTTAATGAATAGAAAATATACTGCTAAAGAATTTAAGAATATAGTAAAAATATTCAGAAAAGAATTTCCATTTATAACAATTTCTACAGATATCATAGTTGGCTTTCCCAAAGAAACAGAGAAAGATTTTAAGCAAACAATAAATTTAATAAAAGAAATCGAACCTGATATTGTGAATATATCTAAATTTGGGGCAAGACCAAATACGCAAGCAGAAAAAATGAAACAAGTGAAAAGAGATATAATAAACAGAAGAACAAAACATCTGACAAAAATAGTCAAAAAAATTCAATTAAAGAGAAACCAAATATGGAAAGATTGGAAAGGAAAAATATTGTTGGATGAAATTGGAAAAAATGACTATCTTATGGGAAGAAATTTTGCATACAAACCAATAATAGTAAAACTTAACAAAAAATATCTTGGAAAAATTATTGATGTTAGGATTACTAAAGTAAAAGAAACTTATCTTATTGGAGAGGCATCTTAATCCAACAGATATTAGAATTTATAGGTACACCAATATATCTAGAAATATATGGACATTTTGTTCTTAATATAAATGCAATTGCTTTATCACTTTTTTGTTCTGTTAATGTCTCAAAGTTTGCTTGACCTTTTGCGATTATAATATCAGATTCATCAAATGCTTTTTTATTTTTTCCCTTTAATGAATCTATCCAAAATCCTCCAATAGATGGAAATTCTATAATATTCCCTAATTTATCCATATCAAAGAAAAGTGCATCTTCTTTAGTTGTATCGTTTGAATAAGGACTGTCCTTAACAGCAATATATACTTTTTTTGCTTTTTCTAATATTTTTTTAATAAAAAGATTATCAAAACCTATCTCTCCTGCATTATCAGTAATATAAAAAACTGTTCTATTATCAATTAGTTCTTCTAATTTATCTCCATCATCTATAGCCAGTGGCTCAGACAAGAATGGTTGTAAATTTTCTTTTATTTTTTTGGGATCACAAATTCTACTTTTTAAATTAGCAACATAAAAATCTATTAAATTTCCAAAAATAGAAAGTTTTACAAAATCTTTAAATGAAAATTTTTCATAATCTAAATTTTCTATAATTTTCTTCACTTCTCTATTCATTTCCATTTTTTCTTTTTTAAGCACATCTTTATCTTTTAAATCTTTTGTAAGAAATTTCCATATATCTCCAACAATAACTGCAGGTGTTAAATCAGAAGATGAGTTTTTAATCATCCTTTTGACTTCTTCTAATTTATTATATTGATTTGTTTTTTTAATTATGTCCTTAAAAAATCTTAAAATACAATCATAACATCCTTCTGTCTTTTTCAAAATAACACCTTTTATCTAATTTAAGAAACAACTATTAATTATTTAGCCATTTTGTTAAATGTAATTGGCGCATTTTATTGAGCTCTATAAAAGGGTATGCTTTTTTTAGTATTACACCACAATTCTTTAAATCAGAAATATTTTTTATGGGTCTTTTATTTATTATATTTTCAGCTGTTTTTAGCCCAATACCTGGAATTTTTATTAAATCATTAAAATCTGCACTGTTTATATCAATATTTAGATCGTTATGTTTTGCTATTATAAACTTTGGATCTTGTTTTAAATTAAAATTATTATTTTCATCAAAGATAAAATCTCTTTTTCTAAATCCATAATCTCTTAATAAAAATGAAGCTTGATATAATCTGTATTCTCTCCATGGATTTTCAGGTTTTTTCTTTTCTAAGGGAGTATTTTTTATGGGTTCGAATGCAGAATAATATATTCTTCTTGCTTTGAATTCATTATATAATATATCACTCATTTCTATAATTTCTTTATCAGTTTCATCAGATGCCCCGACAATCATCTGTGAATCAAGACCTGCAGAACATTTTCCAACTTTTTGTGCTTTTTGTATTTCTCTTGATAACCATC
>JAFCEW010000020.1 GCA_017608955.1 Candidatus Aenigmatarchaeota archaeon
TGAGCACGTCCAACAGCAAAACTTGGTATTAGACATATTCCATTTCTTGCCATTGTTTTTTCAACAATATTCATAAGATTTTTTTCAGCTTCTTCTCTTCTTGGCATTATATCATTTTGTCCACCATATGTAGATTCCATTATAAGTGTTTCCACTCTTTGAAATCCAGTAAATGCAGGATCAAATAATTGAGAATGTCCATACCTTAAATCACCAGTATAGACTATATTATGCATTCCTTGTCCCACATGTAAATGAACTAATGAACTTCCTAATAAATGTCCGGCTTGTTGGAATGTTAATCTTACATCAGGTCCAACATCAGAGACTTCGTCATAATCTAATCTTATAGAATGTTTGACCGCCTCTTTTACCCCCTTTGCTGTAAACGGTGGTTGAATACCATTTCTTTGTAAAACATCTATATAATCCAATGTTAGCATTGTAAATAAATCAAGTGTTGGATGAGTACAATAAAATGGACCATCATATCCATATTCATACAAATAAGGTATCATACCCATATGATCTAGATGAGAATGTGATAATATAATTGCATCTAATTCATTTGGATCAAATTCTTTTGTGTGTAAATAAGGAAATTGATTTCCTTCAGATGCACCCACGCTTATTCCACAATCCATTAATAATTTTGACTTTGGAGTCTCAACAAATATACAAGATCTACCAACTTCTCTAAATCCACCTAAAGCAATAACTCTTATCCATTTTCTGTTTGTTGTTCTTTCTGAAAAAATTTCTTTACCAACTTTATTCAAGAATTTTCTTCTCCATTTTGTTTCAGATAATAATAATTGACGAATAGATTTTACGACTTTTGATTTAATCTCAGGAACTCTTTCAATTCTTGGTACCCATAAAGTTTCATCCTTTATTTTTTTGAATGTTTCACCGCCTTTACCAATAACCAATCCAGGTTTTGCAGCACTTATTATAACTAAACTTCTTTCTGGTTCGAATTTTATATCTTTAATTTCTGCTTCTTTAGGGACAATTTCTTTTATTTTTTTAATTGCCTCTTCTTGTGGCATACATAAACTACTATCTATTCTAACCTCTATTCTTTTCTTCAATGCTGAGACTGTTTCTTTAACTTGGTCAGATGCGTCAGAAAAGAATACACTATCTTTAGTGTATACTACAATTTCACATCCTTCCAATTCTATTCTATCTATTACTTCTTTTGGTAAACTCTCTTTTACTTTATTTAAAATTTCCATATAATTCTCCTTTTAAGGATGAGTTATTTCTGTCCTAATGGTATTTCAGTTTTTCTGAATCCGTTTGCATCTATAACTGCAACATCTATCCCTTTTCCACCAGATGCTATATCTCTTTCTACAGCAGCTTTTATTGCTTTAATTGCTATTTCCTTTGCTTGATCTATTGTTAAATCTTCATGATATAAAGTTTCTAAAACTCCAAATGCCATTGGAGATCCAGATCCTGTTGAGAAAAATTTCTTTTCCTCTAGTTGGGATCCGTCTGGATGGAGTATAAATAATTGTGGACCATTTTTGTCATATCCGCCTAAAATTATTTGAACCAGATATGGGAAAAATGACCATCTACCTTGATATAAAATATTAGACAATAAAGTAGATGCTGCTTTTACAGTAATTTTCTTATTATTTTTAATTTCATATAGTTTTGCTTCAGCTGTTAAATATCTTACCAATGCCTGAATATCACCAACTGACCCAGCTTGTGTCATTCCAATATGTGGTAATATCTCAACTATTTTTGTATCTTCTTTTGAAGCAACCAAATAACCCATTGTTGCTTTTCTTTCTGCAGCTAAAACTACACCATCTTTACAAACAATTCCAACAGTTGTTGTACCTGTCTTTATTTCATTTTCCATCTTTACACCTCAGAATCAGGTTCTAAGAATAATATTAAAAAAATAGTTTATATATGTTTTGTTATCATTAATGAGAAATACAAATTTAAATTTCTTTTGGTTACTGATAATTGATTAAAATCATCTAATATTGTTTTGCAACATAGACAACTTCTTTACCTAAACCACCACACCATGCACATTTTCCAGTAGCTAATTCCTTTTTATCTGCCCTTGTCCCTCTTACTTTTCCACCTTGTGTCACATTTTGCATGTCTTTGGCACATACTTCTCTTCCACAAAAATTGATTCTAGCATATCCACCTTTTTTTATTATATCTATGACTTCTTTCCTAGACTTTGCATTATGAATATTATTTTTTAAAAATATAGTAGCTTTATTTTTCAAATTATCTAGAATCTCTTTTTCAATTTTTTTTAAAGTTTTAATTAAATTCTTTTCTTTTATTTTGTATTTTTTACCATTATCCCTTCTTGCTAATGTTAATGTTTTTTCTTTTATTTCTTGTGGTCCAATTTCAATTCTTATTGGAACTCCTTTCATTTCCCAATCATTAAATTTCCATCCTGGAGTCTCATCTCTTTTATCTATTTCAACTCTTATGCAATTCTTTTCCAATTCTTTTTTTATGCTTTCACATTTTTTCAATGCTGAATCTTTTATAGGAATTATAATAACCTGAATAGGAGCTAATTCGAAAGGTAATATTAATCCCTTATCATCTCCATGAACAGCTATTAATGCTGCCATCATTCTCCATATACCAGGTCCATAGCAAGTTTGCCATGCATATTTTTTTTCACCTTTACTATCCAGAAAAGTAATATCAAAAACTTTGGAAAAATTATTACCTAAATTATGAGTAGATGATATTTGGTTTACTTTACCATCTGGCATTAAAATATCAGCTGCATATGTTTCTACTGCACCAGCAAATTTATCCCATTGTGGTCTTTTAAAAAACATAATAGGAAGACCTAAATGATCTTCTACAATTTTTTTAGTGATTATCATATCTTCATTTATTTGTTTCATTATTTCTTTTTCTGTTGCAAATGCATCATGTGCTTCTATCCAAAGAAATTCTCTCCCCCGCAAAAATGGTTTGGTTGTTTTTTCATTTCTAAACACAGACACAGACTGATATCGTTTGAAAGGAAGGTCTTTATAACTTCTTATCCATAATGAATACATTTGATACATAGCTGTTTCAGAGGTGGGTCTCAATGCCAATTTTTCTTCTAATTTTTTGTCCCCAGCTTCTGTTATCCAAAATACTTCAGGAGCAAATTCTTCTACATGTTCAGCTTCTTTTATAAAATTTTTTTCAGGTATTACTACGGGAAATAAAACTGGTTCATGGCCTGTTTTTTCCAATTCTTTCTCAAAAAGTGAATACATTTTTTTAATTATTTTCATTGCCCATGGCCTATGAACCACAAATCCTTGGACATTATATCTTAGATCGATCAAATTACATTTAAAACAAACCTCAGAAAACCATTCTGAAAAATTCTCTTTTTTTGTGGTTATTCCCATTTGTTCAGACATATTAACACTTTATATTTTGTAAGAGAATTGTAAAAGCTTTTTGAAAGTGAGGGAACTGGGATTTGAACCCAGATCGCAGGCTCCCAAAGCCCGAATCATAGCCAGGTTAGACCATTCCCCCATCAAATAATTATTAATATAGAATGATTAAAAGTTTTATTTTTAAAGTTTTCGGTCTTATATATTTTTTAAAGACATATTACATGAAAAAATATCTTTCCAATATATATTTTCATCATTTAAATTCCATATCTTTTTTAAAAGCTCTTTATCTCTTCCTATTATTTTTATTTTTCCAACAATATCCCAAAATAAACTTTTATCATATATTAATTCTTTTATTTTTAATTTTTCTTTTTTAGTATCTAAGAAAGCACCTATCGGTCTTGTATTTTCTTTTTTTATTTCTTTATATTTGGTTGGGACAAGAAAATTATAAATTGCTAATTTTCTAAGTATAGATTTTTTTGATGATGTAATATTTTGAGTTATTTTAACTTCTACTATATCAGCGATTTTAATTTCTCTTTCTTTATTATACCATATAATTAATGCATCTAATGCTCCATTTATACCATTGTTGTATAATTTTAGTTCTTTTTCAGACATATATATTTCAAAGGTATCAGCATCTCTTCCAAGGAAAAAATAAGGTTTTGATATTATAAGATTTCGTAGTTGATCATGTTTTTGTTGATAATTTATTTTTGTCATCAACAAGAAATTAGATTTTTAAAATTTTATTTTTCAGAAAATTCTTCTATAAATATCTTAAAAACTAATAAATAATTTTAATATCTACTTATTATCATGAAGATTTCTATAATATCTGATTTGCATTTTGGTTATGCATGGAATAGTAGGCTAGAAGAAGATAGTTTCCAAAATGCTAATGAGGCAATAGAAAAAAGCTTGGATTCAGATTTAATTCTAATAATTGGTGATATATTTGATTCAAGAAATCCAAACACAGAAATATTAGCTAGGGCATTTAAAATTCTTTCAAAGCCTCTACTTGAAAAAAATAAAGGAATAAGACTTTTGAATTTGATTGATAAAACTCTTGAAAAAATATCCGAAAGAACTTTAAAAGGAATACCAGTCATTACAATAGCAGGAACACATGAAAGAAGAGGAGATTATCAATTAAATTCATTAGAAGCATTGGAACAAACAGGATTTATAATAAATCTTCATAAAAATGGAATTGTTTTTGAAAAAGATGATCAGAAAGTTGCTATACAAGGACTATCAGGAGTTCCAGAAAGAAATGCATATTCTATTTTAGAACAATGGAACCCTAAGCCAGTTAATGGATGTTATAATATACTTATGATTCATCAAAGTATAGAACCTTTTGTTTATTCTCCTTTAGAACCGCCAACTTTAAATCTCTCAAATTTACCAAAAGGATTTGATTTAATCATAGATGGTCATATACATACAAGTCATTATGAAGAACTAGGAAATACAACTTTTATAATTCCAGGAAGTACTGTAATAACACAATTAAAAAAAGAAGAAGCAGAAAATCCTAAAGGATTTTATAAATTACAATTACCAGAAAACAAATTAGATTTTATAAAACTAGAAAATGTAAGAAAATTCATTTATAAGGAAATTCACCTAGACGACAAAAAGACAATTAATGAAAGTATACAAAATAAATTAGATGAAATATTAAATCAAAAATTCGAAAAAAAACCTTTAATAAAATTAAAAATATTTGGGAAATACTCTGATGTAATAGATAAAGAAATAAAAGAGCTCCAAAAAAAATATGAAGATAAATCGATTCTAAAAATTACAACAGAATTAGAATCTCCACAAATAAAACAAAAGTTAAAACTATTAGAAAACATGAGAGAAAAAAGATTATCTTTGGAAGAAATGGGAATGCAACTTCTAAATAAAAATCTTGAAGAACTGAAATTTAGAAAAATGTTTGATCCTGAAAATATTTTTAAGCTTTTAGCAGATGGTGCGACAGAAAGAGCATTAGATATAATAACAAAAAAACAGGCAACTCTTAAAACACAAAGAGAATGGTGGAAATGATTACTAGGATAAGATTAAAAAACTGGAGATCTCATTTAGATTCATCTTTAACTTTCACAAAAGGAACTAATGCTCTTGTTGGTATACTTGGAAGTGGAAAAAGTTCTGTCATGAATGCTTTATGTTTTGGATTATTTGGAACTTTTCCTGATCTTCAGACAAGAAAAATTAAACTTGATGATATAATTATGAATAAACCAGAAGTAAAAAATTCAGCAGAAATAGTTGTTGATTTCAATATAGACGGAAAAAATTATTCAGTCATGCGTGTTATAGAAAAAGGCAAAGGAACTACATATTCGGAAATAAAAGAAGAAGATAAACTTTTAGATTCGCCAAATGCACAAAGAGTAACTGAATTGGTAGAAAAAATCTTGAAAATAAATTATGAATTATTTAGTAAAGCAATATATTCTGAACAAAATAATATAGATTATTTCTTACGTTTGCCAAAAGGAGAAAGAATGAAAAGAATAGATAATTTATTAATGATTGATAAATTTGAAAAAGTTAGATCAGCATCTATAGCATTAAAAAACAGATTGATTGACAGAAAGTTAGGTAAGCAAAGTATTATTGATCAAACTGATACATTAAAATTAAAAGCAAATTTAAAAGAGATAGAGCAATCATTAAATAAAATAGAAAAGGAAAAAGAAAATTTCTCTAAAAATTTAGAAATAATAAACTCAGAAAAAAATCTTATACAAGAAAAATTGACTAAATTAGAAAAATTAAATGAAAAATTAATAAATTTGAGACAAGAAAAATCGAAAATAGAAACATCAATAAAAGAAAATAAAAAATCTCTTCAAATAATAGAGAAATTATTAAAAGATGTTGAAAAAGATAAAATAAAAGAAAAATTAGGAGAATTAACACATGAATTAGAAAATATTTCTAAAAAATATAATGAAAATAAATTAGAATATGAGGAATTAACAAGAGAAATTTCAAGAATGAAAACAAAAATAGATTTTCTAGAAAAAGATAAATTAATTCAATTAAGAAGAGATATTGAAAATAAAATTGAATTTGAATCAAAATTAAAACAAATAAAACAAAAATATGAAAATCCAGATTTAGAATTAAAAAATTCAAGAGAAAAATTAGATGAAATAAATAAACAATTAGCAATTCAATTGACAAAAAAAGAATCATTAGAAGAATCATTGCTTCAAATAAAAAAATTAGAAAATAAATGTCCTGTCTGTGAGTCTTCTATAACTCAAGATAAAAAAAATAAATTAATACAAGATAGAACTGATAATTTAAAACAAATAGATTTGAATATAGCAAAACTAAAAAAAGAAAAAATTTTATTACAATCTAAACTTTCTGAATTGGAAAATATAGTTGATGATTATAGAACATATTCTAGAGAAATTGAAGATATATCTCAATTGAAAAGTCAGTTAGAATCTTTACAAAAAGAATGCGATAATCTGAAAGATAGTCTTGAATCAAAACAAAAATATTTTGAAAAAATTAAACAGGAAATGTTGGCATTAGAAAAAGAAACAGAGAATAAGAAAAAAATTAAGCAAGATTTAGAACTTGTTATGATAAGAATAAGTGAATATAATGAAAGAAAATTAAACTTAATAGAATTAGACAAACGAAATTTAGAAATAGAAAATAATATAGCTCAAATTAAAAAAGAGATAGGAGAAGAAAAAATTGAAGAAATAAGAGAAAAATTTAATGAGCTAATAAAGAAAAAGACTGAATTAGAAACAAAATTACAAAATATAGATCAGATTATTTCTGAAAAGAATAGTAGAAAACAAGAATATGAAGATAAAATAAAATTGATAGAAAAAGAGAAAAATGAAATAAAAAATTTAGAAGAAACAATAAAAGAATTGCAGGTTTTTTCTAAAGCATTGGAGCAGACACAAGTTGAATTAAGAAAAGAATTTGTTGATACAGTAAATTATACAATGTCAACTATATGGTCAAGCATTTATCCTTATGAAGATTTTATTGGTGCAAGGTTAGAAATTAAGAACAGAGATTATGTGCTACAACTAAAAGAAAAATCAGGAAACTGGGTTGATGTTGAGAAAGTTGCATCGGGTGGTGAGAGATCTATAGCATGTCTTGTATTGAAAGTTGCATTCGCATTAGTTTTAGCACCTCAATTAAAATGGCTTGTCTTAGATGAACCAACACATAATCTTGATAGAAAAGCAGTTGAGGATTTAAGCCAAACACTAAAAACAAAAATTGGAGATTTTATAGAGCAAATATTTTTGATAACACATGATGAAAAATTAGAAGATTCTGTTACTGGACAATTATATAGGTTGGAGAGAGAAAAAGAAAAAGATGGAGTTACTAA
>JAFCEW010000021.1 GCA_017608955.1 Candidatus Aenigmatarchaeota archaeon
ATATGAAATCTTTAATAGATGTTTTGATGAAAATTTCTAAGATGTTAAAAGAAAATCCTGAAATAAAAGAATTAGATTTAAATCCTGTTTTTGCATTAAAAGATAAAGCAATAGTTGTTGATACAAGAATTATATGTGAGTAAATGCCTTCTTGGAAGATACACTTAATTTTTAATCTTATTTTTATTCCATTATTTTGGAAAATTTTTCTAGGAAATCTATTCTCAGAAAATTTAATATTATTTTTCTTTTTGTTATTTCTTTATGAATTATTTTCTATATTCCCTGATATTGATACTTCAAAATCAAAAATAAGAGATTACATATCTTTAATTCTAGCAGCTATAATTACAGTAATGTTTATGTTTAATATAAACATAAATTCTGTAATAATATTACCACTAGGGTTTTTGATTTTATATTTAATTTTTAAATATTTTCCTACAAAACATAGAGGATTCACACATAGTTTATGGTTTTCTGTTTTTCTACCACTTTTTTTTATTATTATAATAAGAATTCTCTTTTCATTTTCTTTTTATGATGGACTTATTTATTTCATGTTCTTATTTTCTGGATATATTTTTCATATTATACTAGACAAAATCTAATAAATGTAAAAAATAATTATATTTATAGGTAATATAATGAAAAAATTACTAATTCCATTTATTTTTATTTTGTTTTCTTCTATAGCATATGCTTGTATATCTCCAGATAAAATTCAATTTTATTATCCAATAAATATAAATGAGCTTAAAGAATCTTTGGATAACTATGATATAAATTACGAAATTGTTAATGATTCTATTATAGTAAATTATAGTAATAGATATGCAATTATTGGCAATAAAAATGCTGTAACAGTTCTTTGCAGAGATCCTATGTTTGATTGTATTGATAAGAGTGAATTCGAAAGTATTATAAAAAATCTAGAAAAATGGAATGCATATGATTTATCAAAAGAAGATAAAGAAAATATTGCTTCTTTGTTTAAAAGAAATGTAATTATAAGAAAAATAGATAGAACCGCTATATGGGGATTCAAAATAAAAAATCTTTTATCAAGATATATAGGAAATTTCCTTTGTATAAATTATGAAGAAATACAAGAATGTAAAGGTGTTTGGTGTAGTTCAATAGAATTTAGTGGAAAAGCTTGTCCTATTACAAAATGTTAAATTATCGATAACTTTATTAATACTAGCAAGATAATTTATGGAATGGATTTTACAATTCTTGCAAATTTTATGAATTCAGATATATACTCATGGGTAGTCCTACCTATTTTGATTTTTCTTATAAGAATATGTGATGTTAGTCTGGGCACCATTCGTGTAATATTTATTTCCAGGGGAATGAAATTGATAGCACCAATTCTTGGTTTTTTTGAGGTATCAATCTGGCTTCTCGCAATGAGGCAGCTCATTACAAATTTGAGCAATCCAATTTATTTTCTTGCTTATGCTCTTGGTTTTACAATGGGAACTTATGTAGGCATGTATATTGAAAATAAATTATCTATAGGGACTGTGATTATTAGAATTATTACTAGAAACAAGCCATATAGATTAATAAGAGCACTTAGAAAAGCAAAATATAGAGTGACTGTTTCAGATGCCAAAGGTGCTAAAGGACATGTAAAAATAATATTTACTGTAACAAGACGTCAAAAAATTAAAGATGTTGTTAAGATTATTAAAACTCTTAATCCAAATGCATTTTATTCTATTGAAGATATAAGATATGCTTATGACAAAAAAATAGGTTCGAATAATAGAAAAAGAAATTTTTCTAAATTTTTTGGATTATATCGTAGATGAAATATTAAAATACTTTCACTCTAACAATTAATTGGCGGCAATGATTATACCGTTCCAGAATGATACAAAGATGACTAGCGATGGTAGCTAATGAGCCGCCATATAATTATCTTCGTCTTTTTCTCTTCTTTTTATCAGAAATAGCATCATAAGATATTTTTCTAGTATGTAATTTTTCCCTCTTTTTTATTTCATGTGTAATAAAACCAGCAATTTTATTTCTAACAGTTTTCGATTGTATATCAATTAATTCATTAATTAATTCTTTATTTTTTTCATAATCAAGACTAAACTTATCTGGATATTGATCAATAAGATCATTTCCGACATTTCTAATAAACATATTTTTAATTCTGCCCATAATACATCTTATCGACATTATAGACTTTATAGTTTAAAAATTTGTTGATTTTTTGGGAATTTAAACTGAAATATTTGAACTTCTATAAATAATAATATAAAAAATAATGAGAATTCATGATTATTTATGACCAGAAAAATACCATATATAGTTGGAGAAATACTGGGCTCATCAGCTACATTATTTCTAAATACTCTTTATAATCGTCTTAATCATATAAATTTATCTGAAAATATTATTTATGCACTTATTGGAGGACTTATTTTTGGTGCACCTATAGGTCATTATCTCAGACATAAATTTTATCCATATAAAGAAATAAGGGTAGAAAATATATCAGAGGAAAAAATAGCTAGATTACAGAGATTATATAAAAAACGATAAAATAGAAAATAACATCCTATAGTAGTAACATTATTTAAAATTCTTTTAATTATAATAAATCAATATGAGAAATTTTTCTTTAATAATGGATTATTATTCCAGAGAAGATGTACAAAAAGCTATTTTAGAAGCATCTAAAAATAGAGAAATAGTAGGAATATATGAAAATGGAAATTTTGGGAAAAGACCTAATATAATACAATACCAAGATGATATTTTACAAATGGTTAAATCTGGCATGATATCTTTTCATGGTTCTGTTGAAAGATGGTCTAATCCAATGTTATTAAGGTCAGGAATGCTTCCTCAAGAACAAGATAAATTAAGAATAGGATGGGATTTAATACTAGATCCTGATTGTTCTAATTTTGAAATAGGAAAAATAGCTGTAAAAACTATAGCAGAGGCTTTGAAAGATCATGGGATTAAATCATATTATATAAAATTAACTGGTGGAAAAGGATTTCATATAGGCATACCGTTTGAGGCATTTCCTAAAACAATAAATTCAAAGCCAATAGAAAATTTATATCCTGAATTACCAAGGAAAATAATACTATACCTAAAGGATTATATCAGAGAACAATTAAAAGAAAATATTCTTGCTTTTGATGATCCGTTATCAATAGCAGAGAGGATAAAAAAACCAATAGGAGAAATAATAGATCAAGATGGATTAGATCCATTTAAAGTTGTAGAAATAGATCCTATGATGGCAAATCCAAGACATATGTTTCGTTTACCATATTCATTACATGAAGAAACATTGCTTGTGAGTTTGCCAATTTCTCTTTCCCAGGTTTGAAACACATAAAAAAGAAGAAAAGAAAATAGAATATCTTGGTCCAAAAAGAAAGATAAGAGAAATCCCAAAAAAATATTTCTCACCATGTATTATAAAAACTCTTCAAGGATTGCAAGACGGAAGAAAAAGATCATTATTTATTCTTATAACATATTTGAAAAACATGGGATGGAGCTGGGAAAAACTAGAAGACGAAATAATGAAATGGAATTCTAAAAATATACCACCATTACAAGAGAATTATATTCGTACACAAATAAGATGGCATAAAAGACAGCCAAAAAATATCTTGCCCCCAAATTGTGACAATAACAATTTTTATAAAAGTATTGGGACATGTGTCAAAGACAATTATTGTAGAAACTTGAAAAATCCTATAAACTATGCATTCAGAAAAATGAAAAAGAAATAAAATTTACATATTTTAAGTTTCATTTATAATTGTATTATTATGTCTGAAGATACAATTACATATGAATTTATAAGAGAAATCCATCGTCAAGAACAAAGAGAGTCAAGTCTGTCAAAATTGCCAGATGATTTTCTAGAAAAAGTCAATGCATACATTGAACAAAAAGAAAAATTATTGGGTACAAAAAAGGATAAGCAGGTTTCTCAGGAAATAGATAATGCAAAAAGGCTCTTGGAAAGTATTTTTAATAGAAGAGAAACAAAAATAATAAACCATGCAATTTTAACAAGCAGAACCGATATTCCTATTGAAAATTTAACAAAAGAAGAAGAGGAACTGTTCTATAGTATAGTAGACATATTAAAAAAGAGAAGGGAAAAAGTTTTAAATCTGTTCTTTAAAAGAAGTAAAGAAGAAAAAAAATCTGAAGATAATTCAGATCTAGAAGAATTAGAATTTACAGAAGATATTCCAGAGTTTGTTGGTATTGATTTAAAAAAATATGGTCCATTCGAAAAAGGACAAAAAGCAAAAATACCAAAGCAAAATGCAGAATTATTTAAAAAAGTTGGAAAAGCAAGGTGAAAATAAATGAAAATGCCAAAGACAGTTAAAATATATTGTCCATATTGTAAAAAGCATACAGAACATACTGTAGAGCAATCAAAGAAAAGACAAAGAAGGACATTAGCACAAGGGCAAAGAAGATATCTAAGAATTTTAAAAGGTTATGGTAGTTTTCCAAGGCCAAAGCCAGATCACGAAAAACCAACAAAAAAACAAGACTTGAGATATAAATGTACTGTATGTGGAAAAAAACATACTAAAGGAAAAGGATTTAGAGCAAAGAAATTTCAAATAGTTAAGGTGTAAGAATGAGAAGAACAATACATCAAAAGAAAGAGTCAAAATTTCTAAAAGTTATATGTCCTAAATGTAAAAATGAGCAAATAATTTTTAATAAAGCATCTACAAAAGTAAAATGTTTAGTTTGCGGTAATATATTAGCAGAAAATACAGGAGGAAAATCTATAATAAAAGCTAAAATTGTGAAAGTTCTTGGTTAATAAAAAATTTAAAAATAATATTATTCTCAATAATTAATAATGAAATCTAAATATTTTGATATTTATATTTTGATATTAACAATTATTTTAATTATATTTATTAGTGGATGTATACATCAAACGCTACAATCTTCTACTGAATTACCAGATGATATTTCTAATTCATGCATAAATGCTTGTAAAGATGCATTGAATTCTGGTAAAGATCTTAGTTCAGGACCTTGCATTTTAGATCCTATACCAATAGATTCAGATTGGGTTTGTGATATTGCACATGATCCTCGTCAGTCAATTGACAATCAACCAGAAAATCAATGTCAATCATATAGAAATGGCACTTCGCATCATTTTATTGAACTTACTCCAGATTGTAAATTCATCAGAGCAAGATAGTTATGATTCAAATTTTTTCTATTAGTTCTGCAATAACATAAAAGATAAAAATTAATAAAAACAACTATTCTTAAGTTGATATTATGACAAAACTAGAAGATATTCAAAATGTTTGCTTAAGAAGGGGTATAGTGTTCCCTACCGCTGAGATATATCCTAATATTTCTGGATTTTTTGATTATGGTACAATAGGAACTTTAATAAAAAGAAAACTTATTGAATATTGGCGAGAATTTTTTGTCAAAAATGAAAATAATATAGTAGAAATCGATGGTTCTACTGTTCTTCCTGAAAATGTATTTAAGGCATCAGGACATTTAAAAGGATTTGTTGATCCTATTACTCAGTGTAAAAAATGTAAAAGTATATATAGAGCAGATCATCTTATAGAAGAAAAAACAAAAAAATTCGTTGAAGGAAAGTCTGAAAAAGAACTTACATCTATAATCAAAAAAGAAAAAATTAGATGTCCAAAATGTAATGGAGAGCTAGGAAATGTAAGAATATTTAATTTAATGCTTAAAACAGAGATAAGCCCTATTGGAGGTCAGACTGCATATTTGAGACCAGAAACTGCCCAAAATATATTTACTAGTTTTCAAAGAGTTTTTAGAACAGCCAGATTAAAGCTCCCATGTGGTATTGCACAAATAGGTCATTCATTTAGAAATGAAATTTCTCCAAGACATTTTTTAGTTAGAGTCAGAGAATTTAATCAAATGGAAATAGAATGGTTTTTTGATCCTGAAGATGATAAATGTCCAGAATTTGATAAAATAAAAGATAAAGAAATAATTATTTTGACAAGAGAAGCACAAATGAAAAATAAAAAAGAAATAAAAATTACAGCTGAAAAAGCAGTAAAAAGAAAAATTTTACCTAATAAATGGATGGCATATTTTTTAGTAAAAGAATTCGAATTCTATAAATCTTTAGGAATTCCTGAACATGCATTAAGATTCAGACATATGTTGCTAGAAGAAACCCCACATTACAGTAAAGGAAATTTTGACCTAGAAATAAAATTTGATTTTGGATGGAAGGAAACTATTGGAAATTCATTTAGAACAGATTATGATCTTAGAAATCATATGAAATATTCAAAACAAGATTTGACTATAAGAACAGATGATGGAAAAAAAATTATTCCTAATGTAATAGAACCATCATTTGGTGTAGAAAGAACTTTGGCAGCAGTTTTATTATATAATTTCAAAGACGAAAAAGAAAGAGGATGGGCTTGGTTTAAATTCCCAGTTAAAATAGCACCTTATATATCAGCAATTTTTCCTTTAGTAAATAAAGATAAATTACCAGAAAAGGCGAGAAAAGTTTTTGAAAAATTGAAAGGAAAATTTGATGTTTTCTATGATGAATCTGGCTCAATAGGTAGGAGATATGCAAGAGCAGATGAAATAGGAATTCCATTTGCAGTTACAATAGATTATCAAACTTTAGAAGATAATACGGTTACAATAAGAAACCGTGATACAAAAAAACAAATAAGAATACCTATAGACGATCTAAAAGAATTTTTTGAAAGAATTTTATTTATTTAACTTTTTCTATCCTATTTTAATTAGGTGAGATAATTAACATAGAACAATTGAAAAAAGAAGAAGCATTTTATAGTGGAACTCTATCTGTTGTATTATTAAGTCCATATAGTGATTTAAGAGAAAGAAAATTTGAGTCTCTTTGTGAAAAATTGTATATTCTAAAACAAAATGATGCTTGGCCATATAATACTGAAAAAGTAGCTGAAGGTTATAATTCAAAAGATTTAGATAGATATATTTCTGGGCTCATGCTTGCGGAAGGATTTTTAGTAAAAACACATCTGGATAAAGATAGATATGTTTTGACAACAAAAGGAAAACAGTGGTGTCAAAAACAATATAAAGAAGCTACAAAATTATGCCCTGAAGAAATTAAAAAAGTACTAGAAGTATTGAAATTACAAGAAAATGAACTATTTAATTAAAATCTTATAAGTCCCTGATAATTTTTTATCAGCTCTTTTCAATGCTTGTTTTCCAATCTCAATATTTTTTTTATCTACTTTAAGCATTATCACTTTTTGATTTTCTTTTAATCTGGCGGCTCTACCTTTAGGTCTTCCAAATGCCTTTCTCATACCCATTGAATATCTATCTGCACCAGCACCTGTAGCCAATGCATGCTCTCTTAAAACTTGGTGAGGATAAACCAAAAACTTCATAAAATAATTTTCATTTCCTAATTCCTTTTCTAATAATTTATTACACGATATTCTAGCACCTTCCATAGAATTATCTCTTATTTGGACATGCTCTTGTGAAACTAAATAAAGAGTTGTATCAAATTCTTTATTTTTATTTCCCATTTCAAATACACGTATTCTAGCATAAGGAACACCAACTACGTAACTTTTTCTTGGTTTTTTTTGTGAAACCCTAGTCCAAGGTCTTTTTACAGTTCTCACACATCTTCCTGGTCTTAATGCCATAATATCACTTACACATATTAAACAAAAAAGCTTTAAATAGATTTCTAAAGATGTTTTTTAACTATATCAACAATTTCTTCATGTATTTCTTTTGGAGTTCTTTCATATCCTTTTATAATAAATACATTAGGTAATATTTTTTTCATTTTTTTATATCTGTTTCTTATTTCTTCTAATTGTTTTTCTTTTTCAAACAATTCAAATCCAAATCTTGATTTTGCTATTCTTTCAACACATATTTTTCCTGGAACATCTAAGACAAAAGTCAGATCAGGTTTTGGAAATGGATCATTAAGTTGTTTTAACCATTTAACAGGAATTCCATCTGATTCATAAACAAATGTAGAAAGCATATATCTGTCAGAAATAACGTTAACACCTTTCTTTAATAAAGGCTCTATTTCACTATTGACATGATGAGCTCTGTCTGCTGTAAATAAAAGAGCAAAAGTTTTTAGATCAACTTTCCATTCTTTTTTGAGAATAGTTCTTATAATTCCTCCTATTATATTATTTGTTGGTTCTTTTGTTTTGAAAACTTTCATTTCATTTTTTTTAAACCATTTTGCTAGCATAGTAGACTGTGTAGATTCACCAGAACCATCAGGACCTTCAAAACTTATAAAAAGACCTCTTTTTCTTTTCATACATAATTATATTGTAAAGAATTATAAATAATTTCTTATAATCAGAAAGGAAATAGTTTATATCTTTTCTTCTTTTCTTTTTCTTCTATTGCCTTAAGTTTTTTTGATATTTTTATTATTTGTGGTCTTGCTTTATCTGCTTCTTTTTTTGTATTTCCTATTCCTGATGTATTCCCAACGCCAATTATTATTATTTTTCCTTTTTGTTTCGTTCTTTTGATTGCATTGTCTATTAAAGGAATAACTTTGTCAACTGCATTTAATATCTCTTCTCTCATTGGCATTATAGCCTCTTCTTGGCTCATTTTTACGATTATTGTATCCAATGGTATTTTGTTTTTTACTGCAAAATTTTCTATATAAGCTCTTTCAACTCCTATTCCACCACATGCAACACCAATACCTTCTGCTATAGAACCAGTTTTTTCACCTTCTAATTTTGCTGCTGCATCTATTGTAATTATTTTTGCGATTTTTTCTTTTTTACCTATTTTGTCTAATACTCTTCCAATGTTTCCGGTTCTTCCACCTGGTCCTTTTGCTTTTATTATAATAATATCTCTATTTTTGTATTTTTTTCTGCATACTAATGTTTCATCATCTACTTTTTGTGTTTTAGAGTTATCAATTATTTGAGTTGCAACAAGTGGTCCAAGTCCGTCTCCAACAACCCATCCATTTGCTAATGCCTCTGTTCCTTTTAATAGCCCTTTGGCCATTCTTTCAATAAGAGGAATTTGCATTTGAACAATTAATGCAAGATTATAACTTTTTGTATTTTTTATTAATTCAACATAATGTCTAACAATTTTAGCAATTTGATGCAAGCTCATTGCACCAGACAAACCCATCATTATATTTGCTTTTTCTTCTTCATTTGCTTTCGGATTTAGCTGATTAACAAAATATTTGAATCTGTCTTTTTCTAAATCTATCAAATGCTCAAATTTTCTCACAATTCCATAAGGATCTAAACTAACAGGTGTTATCATAAAAAATTCTAAAAATTGATTTACACTATCTCTTATTTTTTTATCTGGTCTTTTTTTTATTTTTTTCAGGACGATATTCTTTCCTTTTCTTGAAAGTCCTTCAAGCATCTCTGCACTTCTTTCAAGTTTGAACATTACTTGCATTACCATTATTCTTGAATAAAAGAAAATGAATATGAAAAAGAATATTAAATAAATAATTTGTCCGATTCCCCCATCAAACATGAACATTTCTACACCTACATTAACTTTATCAATTTAAACTATAAATAAACTTTTAGGGATTAAATATGAATTGGAAAATACTCCTCAGTTTGTTTATTATATTTGCAATAGCAGGTTTATTAATGTTTTCTCCAAGAGGTAAGCAATTTAAAGAAAAATATCTTACTGATTATATTTCAAAAACGGCTGATTTAGTCAAAAATGTTCCAGAAGAAATCACATTTAAAAAAGTCGCTCCAGAAGATAAATTTAATGTTTTGATAACAACAGAACAATCAACTATAGATGGATATTCATTTAATATAAATGAAAATAATGTTGAGGCAGAAATGATATATGAATCGATATTGTTAGACGGACAGCAAATAACTACAAAAAACACAGACAAAGTCATTTTTAAAGCAGATAACATGAAAGGAACTATATCATTTGAAAATGGAAAAATAAGAATATCAGGAACATCTGATTCACTAGAAGTGAATAATATTGCTTTTGTATCGGATAATGGACCAATTAACTTTGATGTTGTAGGGACTCCGGTTTCATATAATATAAATGGAATAACTAAAAATTCAATGAAATTTTCAAATATAGTTGGTTTAATTACACTAGGAACATGGTCTCCACTTTCTTTACAAAATGATGAATTAGAAATACAATATTTTGATGGAAGTTTAAGTTTAAACGAAGATGTTTTGTCCATAAATGGTAGGGCATATAAAGCAAAATTGAATAATGTAGATTTATCTTTAGAAAATAAATAAGCAATCATCTAGCTGGATATTTCATAAGTATAACTCCTTTACTGGTTGAATTTGTTATTAAAATCTGTAATGTATATATATTTCCTGATATAAGACAAGGATGAAAGTCTATAGACCATGTTGATGATGAAAATGATGTTGTATTAGTATAGGAACTATCTAGTATAGAGACGATAACATTTCCTGAGATTATGTTATTTCCAGTGTTTTTGTCAATTGCATGACCTGTTAATGATATATTTTGAAGAGTGCAACTAGGTTCTGTTAAATTTTCATTATGTATTTTTAGTTGTGTATATCCTATTTTCTGATTATCATCTACTATTACAGTAAGATAATTGGAATTATCAGCATCAATATTTGTTAAATTATAATAAAAATCACCAGAGGAAAATGTAGAAGCTGATTTGTTTTCAGATTCTATAAAAATGCTAGTTATATTTCCTGTTACATCATTTCCAGAATCAAAATATCTAGCATAGCCTGTTATATTTACTGTATTTAGTGTAAAAACTAAAGGTAATACTAATAGGAATATACTACAAACACCAAGTATAAAAATTATTTTGTTCATT